>CADCUA010000461.1 GCA_902805755.1 uncultured Lysobacter sp. | reverse complement strand
CGGCATCTCGGTGCTGTTCGTCCTGCTCTCCACCGCGCTTACGCCCATCTGCATCCTCGCGTCCTGGGAGGCGATCACCGCCCGCGTCCGGGAGTACATGGTCGCCTTCCTCGTGCTGGAAACGATGATGGTGGGCATGTTCGCCGCCCTCGACATGCTCGTCTTCTACGTGTTCTTCGAGGGCGTGCTGATCCCGATGTTCCTCATCATCGGGGTCTGGGGCGGCGCGAGGCGGGTCTACGCCGCCTATAAATTCTTCCTCTACACCCTGCTCGGCAGCGTGCTGATGCTGCTGGCGACCGTGATCTTCTGGATGGGTCGCAAGAAGTACATCCACATGCCGCCGTCGCCGCCGAACCCGCATTCGCTGATGAACGTGGCGCGCACCGCGCTGACGCGCGAAGTGGCGGGGCAGGGGCGGCCCGGGCTGATCGTCGCCGGCATCGGTGCGGCGCTCGCGCTCGTGGCGCTGGCTTTCATTCCGAAGCTGGGCTTCGTGATCGGCGTGCTGATCGCGCTGGGCCTTGTGATCGGCTTCGGCGGGCTCGGCACCTCGATGCAGCTGGAGCGTGCGCGCGGCCTGCACCCGGACGAGGCCGTCAACGGCGTGCGTGCGGTACTGCGCGTTTTGATCGTGTTCGCGCTGGTGACGCCGTTCTGGTCGCTGTTCGACCAGAAGGCCTCGACCTGGATCCTGCAGGGCAACGAGATGGTCATGCCGCATGACCAGTGGTGGTGGCCGAGCTGGCTGGTGAAGGAGCCCGCGCAGATGCAGGCGCTGAACCCGCTGCTGGTGATGCTGCTGATCCCGTTCAACAACATCGTGCTTTACCCGGCGTTGCGGCGCATGGGCTTCCAGGTCACCGCGCTTCGCCGCATGGGCTGGGGCATCGCGTTCTCGGGCCTGGCGTGGGTGGTGGCAGGCGCGATCCAGCTCGCGATCGACGGCGGCGACCCGGTGTCGATCGCATGGCAGGTCGCGCCTTATGTCCTGCTGACGTTCGGCGAAGTGCTGGTCTCGGCCACGGGGCTGGAATTCGCCTACAGCCAGGCGCCGCAGTCCATGAAGGGCACGATCATGAGCTTCTGGCTGCTGTCGGTGACGTTCGGCAACCTGTGGGTGCTGATGACGAACGCGAGCGTGCGCAACCCCGCCGTGATCGACCAGATCGCACGCACCGGCATCAGCGAGACCGCGTTCCTGATGTTCTTCTTCGCGGGCTTCGCGTTCCTGGCCGCAGCCGTGTTCGCGATGTATGCGCGGCGCTATCCCATGCAGGACCACTACCGCGCCGCCTGACGGAACCGCCGACTCATGCTGACTTTCCTGATCATCGGCGTCACCGTGCTGCTGTCGTGGCAGGCGTTCGAGAAGCCGCGTCTTCTGGAGCGCCTGATCCTCTGGCCGCCCGCGATAGACCGCAAGCGCCAGTACGAGCGGCTGCTCACGCATGGCTTCATCCATGCCGATTGGCCGCACCTGCTGTTCAACATGATCACGCTGTTCTTCTTCGGGCGCGCGATCGAGCCCTTGTTCGCGCAGTATCTGGGGCCGCTGGGTTTCCTGCTGTTCTATCTGTCGGCGATCGTGGTCGCGATCCTGCCCACGTACCTGCGCCATCGGCATGACCCGAGCTATCGAAGCCTGGGCGCGTCGGGCGGAGTCTCGGCGGTGCTGTTCGCCTTCATCCTGCTGCAGCCGTGGACGTTGATCTTCGTGTTCTTCCTGCCGCTGCCGGCGATCCTTTACGCGGTGATGTATGTCGGTTACTCGTTCTGGGCCGATCGAAACGGCACCGGCAACGTCAACCACAACGCCCACCTTGCAGGCGCGGCGTACGGCGTGTTGTTCATGCTGCTGATGGAGCCGCGCGTAGGTGGGGTGTTCCTGCAGCGGCTGATGAGTCCGTCTTTCGGTTGAGCCACGGATTCCTCCGTCTGGACGGGCAGTGGCACGCTTGTGCTTGGGCGTGCCTCACGCCGCAATAGCTGTTCAGCGCTTTACGCACGCGTTTAGCCCAGTTGCGCTCACCCGCCCTGAATCTGCAGCGTGATACGACACGCTGCATGCCGCTGCGGCGGCCTGGATTCGGATACGGAGAGGAGCATGGCAGTCGCTAAAGACGGTAAGGGCAGGGCCACCGGGGCGCGCGGGACGTCGTCGGCACGCGCGGGCGCATCCAAGGCGGCGGGCCCACCGGTACGAAAGCGCACGCAAGCGACGGGTTCGTCGGACGAGTCCCGCGCGATCGCCACCTCGGGTACTGGAGCTCCGCGGGGTAACGCCTCCAGCCGCAGCTCGACGGCAGGTAAAACCGCTGGCCGTTCTGCTCCGCTCGCCGGATCGAAGACCCGCAGTGCAGGTGGGCGCTCCACAACCGCAACAAAAAAGGCGGCCGGCACCACGCGCGTAGCCAAGGTCCCGGGTGCACGCGCTGCCGCGCAGGCGACGAAGGCTGCCAAGACCGCGCAGCCCGCAAAGACCGTAAAGACTGCTAGGAACGCAACAGCCGCTCGCGCAGGCGACGCCACGAAACAGGCCCGCGCGTCGGTCCGCGCGGGTGCGGCCACTTCCGCGTCGCTGAAGCCGCGCGGGGCAGAAACGATCCGCAAGCCCGCATCGGCTTCCGGCACGGAGCACGGGGCCGCTGCGGCGAATGCTGGTACTCCGCAAGCCACGGGCAGGTCATCGCGAAAGCCGCCGCGGGGCGCGAAGGTTTCCAAGACATCCGCTTCAGCCACTCGCGGCGCACCCGCAACAGCGAGGAAAGCGGCGGGCGCAGTGCCGGCAGCGCCCGGGCGGTCGCGCAGGGCATCCGCGGTTGATGTTGTCGGCTCCGGTGGTGCGAGTCGCAGTCGAGCGAAGGGTCCCGCCGCACCGGTGGCCGTTGGCGCAAACGCGTCGCGTGCCGGTGCTTCCGCCTCGCGCGGGCCTGAAGCGTCGGTGTCGCTGCTGGCTCCGGGCGAGAGCATCAAGGTTGGAAACGGGCGCTCGATGACCGTGCAATCGGCGTCGTCGACGCGGCTGTTCGAAAGCCAGAGCAAGCACACGCATTGACGACGTCGTTCGACTCCGTTGCCGACACCACCCAGAGACAAGGCGGGGCACCTCCACGGCCACGCACAGGGAGAACTGATGGATATTCAGCACGAACCGGACCAGTCCCGCTTCGCCACGCGCGTTGACGGCTCGGAAGGCGAAGTCGCCTACGAGCTTCGCGACGGCGAGATGGTGATCACCCACACCCGCGTTCCGCCCGAGATCGAAGGCCGCGGCGTCGCAAGCGCGCTGACGAAGGCAGCGTTCGAACACGCACGCGAAGCGGGCCTCACGGTGCGCCCGGTGTGCTCGTACGCGGCCGGCTGGGCGCGTCGTCATCCCGAGTACGGCGCACGCGTGGACTGACCCGTCGCTGCAGCGCGCCGCCGGTTGTGCCAGCATGCCGGCCCCTGAAAGACCGTCGTGACTGCCATGCGCCTCAATAAACACATCAGCGATACCGGATTCTGCTCGCGGCGCGAGGCGGACCGGTTGATCGCGGAAGGGCGCGTGACCGTCAATGGTGTGCGCGCACGCGTCGGTGCCGAGACCGGCGAAGGCGATGACGTACTGGTCGACGGCCAGAAGCTGCAGGTGCGCAAGGCGCCAAAGGGCCAGCGCAAGCATGTCTACATCGCACTCAACAAACCGGTTGGCGTGACTTCCACCACCGAAAGCTCGGTGAAGGAAAACATCGTGGATTTCGTCGGCCACGAGCGACGTATCTTTCCGGTCGGTCGACTGGACAAGGACTCCGAAGGGCTGATCCTGCTCACCAGCAACGGCGATATCGTCAACGAGATTCTGCGCGCGGAGAACAAGCTGGAGAAGGAATACCTGGTCGCCGTCAACATCGCGGTGACCGATGAGTTCCTGCGTGGCATGGCGCGTGGCGTGCCCCTGCGCGGCGAGACGACGCTTCCCTGCCGCACCGGTCGCCTGGGCAAGTTCGGCTTCCGCATCGTGCTGGTGCAGGGGCTCAACCGCCAGATCCGCCTGATGGCCGCGCACTTCGGCTACCGCGTGAAGCAACTGGTGCGCGTGCGCATTGGCAACGTCAAGCTGGCGCACCTGAAGCCGGGCCAGTGGCGCAACCTGACCGACGCCGAGCTGCAGGGGCTGCTGCCGCTGCGCACGGAATGGTGATGCCGGCTGTCGATCTCGGCGTCACGAGGCAGGCGTTATGGTCGCGCCACTTCGAGCTTGAGCAGGGTGCAGCAATGATGTCCGCGGCGTCGCGTCAATGGGTCATGGTCGGCGTGCTTGCCTGCGCGGTATCGGCATGCGATCGCGCGCCGCAGCAGCCGGCGGCGCCAGCACCGGCCGCGGTTGAAGCGGCGCCCACCGTTCCCGCCGCGCCACCCCCGGCTACGGCGCCCGAAGACGTGGTGGAGACCACATCGGACTACGTGCTCGGCATCAGCTACCCGGGCGATGCCGGGCGATATCCTGGCCTGCTGGCGGAGTTGCGCCGCTATGCCGACGGCGCTCGCGGCGAGCTGCTGGCGGCGGTGGCCGATCGCAAGGCGCAGCCCGGCGCGCCGATGTACGACCTCACGCTCGGTTTCACCAAGGTGTCCGACTCGCCTTCGATCGTTGTGATCGCCGCCGATGGCAGCACATTCACCGGCGGCGAGCAGAGCCGGCCGTTGCTCGCACGCTTCGTGTGGCTGGTAAAGGAAAACCGGCTGCTCACCGCCGCCGAGCTGGTGCCCGACGCGGCCAGCTGGAACACCATTTCCGGGGAAGTCCGTCGGCAGTTGCACATGGCGCTCGCGCAGCGCGTGGACGCAGACGGACTCGCGGTCGTGGAACGCAAGGCGGTGCTGCAACGCGCAGGCGCGCTGATCGATGCCGGCACGCAGCCGAAGCCGGACAGCTTCGCGAGCTATGAGCCTGTGCTGACACGCGACGGCAAGATCGGCGCGCTGCGATTCGTATTCCCGCCCTACCAGGTGGGCTCCTACGCCGACGGCACGCAGACCGTGCAATTGTCGGCCGACGTGCTGCTGCCGCATATCGCGCCGCGTTATCGTCCGATGTTCGCAGGCACCACCGGCTGAGGAACCACGATGGCGACACGCAAGGCCGCGTTCAAACGTCCTGCAGTGCGCCACGAGGTGCCGGAAGGCAGCGCGCCCGAGCCTGCCGATGACAGCCTCGAAGCGCTGCGCGAGGCGGCGAAAGGCTGCAAGCGCTGCGATCTGTGGCGCATCGGCACCCAGACAGTATTCGGCGAGGGACCGGCGAAAGCGCGGATCATGGTCGTCGGCGAGCAGCCCGGCGATCAGGAAGACCTGGCCGGCCGCCCGTTCGTGGGGCCGTCGGGTCGCCTGTTCGACCAGGCGCTGGAAGAGCTGGGCGTGGACCGCAGGCAGGTCTACGTCACCAACGCGGTCAAGCATTTCAAGTTCACGCCACGAGGCAAGGTGCGTCTGCACCAGAGCCCGAACCCGGCCGAGCAGCGCGCCTGCCGTTACTGGCTGGACGGCGAGCGCGAGCGGCTGCATCCCGAAGTGATTGTCTGTCTCGGTGCGATCGCATCGAAGGCCGTGTTCGGCAGCAAGTTCGGCCTGATGCGACAGCGCGGGGAATGGCAGGCGCTGCCGGATGGCGGCAAGGGTTTCGCGACCGTGCATCCGTCATGGGTGCTGCGCCAGCGCGGCAGCGAAGAGCGCGAACGCGCGTTCCGCGGGTTCGTCGCCGACCTGGCATTGCTGACAGAGCTGGACGCGTAACGCCGGCGCAGGGTCGGGCCACGTGATGGTCACGGCAGCGGGGTGACACTCCGAGCGAATTCGTGACCGGAGGCAGGGCATGGGGCGTTTTGCGATGCTGGCTGGCGTTTCACTTCTTTCCGCCTGCGCGCGCGGACCGGGGCCCGCGACAGAGCCCCCGGGGCGGCCCGAGTCACCGGTCACCAGCGCGCTCGAAGCCGGTGCGGTCGCGTTGCAGAGCAATGCGCCGGTAGGGCGGTTCGATATCCATCTGGTCGGGTTCCATCCCATGAAGGAAGACCCGAATCACCAGATGACGGCGCACCACTTCTGCCGTCAGGTCAACGAGGACTTCGCCCAGTGCGTGCTGTTCGATAGCGGCGAGGCGGACGGAAACCTCAACGGCGTCGAGTACATCATTTCGGAAAAGCTGTTCGCCTCGCTTCCCGCCGCCGAGCGCGCGTTCTGGCATCCGCACAACGGCGAGATCCTCAGCGGGCAGCTCATCGCGCCGGGCATTCCGCAGGCGGCCGAGCACGAACTGATGCGTCGCAAGATCAACAGCTACGGCAAGACCTGGCACACATGGAAGTCCACGCACGGCACGGCCGCCGGTGACGCCCTGCCGATGGGGCCGGCGATGCTGGCTTGGTCGTTCAGTCGCGAAGGCGAGGCGGATCCGGCACTGGTGCAGCATCGCGACCGGGCACTCGACGTTGCTACGGCCGAGAGGCGCGAAGCCCGTGCGGACCTGCGCGCGTTCGCGCGTCCTCAGGAGGGCGTGGATGCATTGAAAGGCCGTTTCCCCCGGCCGACGAAAGAGATTCTCGGCGTCGCCGACGTCGCCGATCCGCGCGCGGGTACGAAGACGGCTCCCTCGGCGCCATCGACAGGCCCGGCCCCGGGCGGATAACACGTTGCGTCGAACACGCGTGACCTCGCAGGCGCGA
>CADCUA010000460.1 GCA_902805755.1 uncultured Lysobacter sp. | reverse complement strand
CGCGTCGCATCGCCGCGGCTGTGGAGGCGCGCCGCGAGTTTCTCAAGCTCGATTCGATCAGCGACGCCTGGCGCGTCGTGCACAGCGAAGGCGACGGGCTGTCGGGCCTGGTCGTGGACCGCTATGGCGATCTGCTCGTGGTGGAGTTCTTCTCGGCCGGCATGTTCCGCCACCGCGAATGGATCTATGCGGCGCTGAGCGAACAGTTCCCCGGCTGCCGCTTCTACAGCTTTGCCGACGAGCATGTGCAGAAGCAGGAAAGCTTCGATTTCCGCGGCAACCCCGCGGTGCCACCGAGCGTGATCACCGAGTACGGCGTCAAGTTCCGCGCCGACCCGGCCGGCGCGCACAAGACCGGCTTTTTCGCCGACCAGCGCGAGAACCGCCAGTGGCTGAGCGAGCGCGTCGAAGGCAAGCGTGTGCTGGATCTGTGCTGCAACACCGGCGGCTTCGGCGTGTACGCGGCGGTGCGCGGCGCGAGCGAGGTGGTCGGCATCGACATCGACGAGGACGTGCTGGAAATCGCGAAAGCGAACGCAAAGCTCAACAACGTGCAGGTGAAGTTCGTGCAGGCCGACGTGTTTCCGTGGACGCGTGATGCCGGCCTGCGCGGCGATCTGTTCGACGTGGTGATCCTCGACCCGGCGAAGATGACGCGCGACCGCGAGCAGATCATCCCGGCGCTGAAGAAATACCTGGACATGAACAAGCTCGCGATCGGCTGCGTGCGGCCGGGCGGGCTGTTCGCGACGTTCTCCTGCACCGGGCTGATCAGCGAGGAGCAGTTCCTGGACATGCTCAGGCGTGCGGCGTTCTATTCGAACCGCACCGTGCAGGTGCTGAAGATCGCCGGCGCCGGCGCGGACCATCCGTTCCTCGCGCAGGTGCCGGAGTCTCGCTACCTGAAAGCGGTGTTCTGCCGCGTGCTGGACTGAGCGCATAGCGGCAACGGCGAACGTGCGCCGCGCAAACAGCGCCACGCCCGGATCGATGCTGCTGCAGTAGTCACTGACACGTCACCGGTCTGCCGCAATACAGCGGTCACGCTCTGCAGACGCACATGCAGGGTGCGCGCGCGACGCGTCGGCACCCGCCCCGCACGCGCAGCGACGCGGGCTGTCTCACCCGTTGAGACGACAATCGCCCTACCCTGTGGCGGATCCCGGCACCGGAGGCCGTCATGAACCCCATTCCCTCGCTTGCCGTCTATGCCGTGATGGCGCTGGCCGCGTTCGCGCTGTTGTTCGTTGCGTGGGTGCTGCTGCGCCTGCAAAAGCGCCCGCTCATGGCCGATCCGCAGCTGCAGGCCGCGCTGGAGGCACGCGACCGCCTCGCCGCCGAGCTCGAGCAGACCCGCCTGCACGCGCGCGCCGATGCCGAGGAGCTGGGCGGCCTGCGCGCACTGGCGGGTGCGCACGAGCGGCTGCGGCTCGAGCACGCGCAGTTGCGCGAGTCCACCGAGACCGCGCGTGCGCTGCTTGAAAACGAGCGCGTCGCCAGCGCCTCCGCGCAGGCCGAGCTCAACGATCGCAATACCCAGCTCGACGCATCGCGCGCGCGGCTGCAGGCCTGCGAGCAGGACCTCGCGCGCTTGCAGGCCGAGCATGCGCAGGCTACCGCGCATCTCACGCACGCGGAAAAAGCGCATGCGCAGATGCAGCAGTTCGTCGACGAAGCGCAGGCGCGCCTGAGCGCGGCGTTCGCGCAGCTCGCCGGCAAGGCGTTCGAAGAGCGCGGCGCGGTGTTCGAAAAGAACGTGCGCCACGCGACCGTGCAATCCAAATCCGATATCGAAACGCTGCTCAGGCCGTTCGCCGAACAGCTCGGCGCGTTCCGCCAGCGCGTGGACACGCTGTATGGCGAGGAAGCGAAGGAACGTGCCGCGCTGGTCGGCGCGGTGCAGGAGCTGAAGACGCTCAACCAGGACATGGCGTTCCAGGCCGCCGCGCTCACGCGCGCGCTCAAGGGCAACGCGAAAGTGCGCGGCGACTGGGGCGAGTTGATGCTCGAGAACGTGCTGCGCGGCTCCGGCCTGGAAGACGGCGTGCATTACGACCGCCAGCAGCGCAGCACCGATGACGAAGGCCGCCAGTTGCAGCCCGACGTCGTGGTGCGCCTGCCGGGCGAGCGCTGCATCGTGGTCGACAGCAAGGTCAACCTGATCGCGTGGCAGGACGCGATGAATGCCGACACGCCCGAGGCGCAGCAGGATGCGATGCGCCGGCACGCGGTCGGCCTGCGCCAGCATGTGCGCGATCTCGCCGAGCGCAATTACCCCAAGCTCTACGGCGACACCGCGCTGGAAGTCACCGTCGCTT
>CADCUA010000459.1 GCA_902805755.1 uncultured Lysobacter sp. | reverse complement strand
TCGTCTTCGCGCGGGGCCACTGAGTTCTTTCGTCTGCGAAACATCGTCGACGCGCTGGTACGCACCGCTGAACATTCGGGCGACACCATCTCGCTGCTGGATGAGGCGCTGAATACCGTCATGGAACTGACGCGTGCCACCGGCGCGGTCGTTCTGTTGAGCGAGGCCGGAAAAGGCCTTGCAGTCGGCTCGGTGAAGGGCCAGATGACCGAGGTCGACCGCAGCGCGTTTGACGCGGGCGAGACCCTTGCGCGCGCCTGCCTCGAATCGCATTCGGTTCTGCACAGCGATTCCACCTGCGGCGACCGCCGGCTGCGTGGTGACGCCTGCAACGGGGCGAAGATGCGTTCGCTGATCGCCACCCCACTGCGTTACGGCGACCAGGTGCTTGGCGTGCTCGAAGTGTGCTCAAGCGTGACGCACGCATTCGACGATATCGATGCGCAGGCCGTCTCGCTCCTTGGAAACGCCATGGGTGGTGCGCTGGGCCGGCAGATGGCGCTGGACGACAACGCGCGCCTGCTCACGCGGCTGGAAGAGGCGCTGCACGTCACGCAGGCCACTGCGCGCAAGTACAAGGACGCCGCGCTCTACGACGCACTGACGGGGCTGCCGAACCGCGCGTTCTTCGAGCAGCAGCTTGCAGAATCGTGTCGCACGCACGAAGGGCACAGCAATCGTTTCGCGGTGATGTTCATCGATCTGGATGATTTCAAGCCGATCAACGACAACTACGGTCACGCGACCGGCGATGCCGTGCTTCGCGAAGTCGGCTCGATCCTGCAGGAAGCGGTGCGCGACTCCGATCTCGTCGCGCGCCTGGGCGGAGACGAGTTCGTGATCCTGCTGTCGCCACTGCGCGACGCCCAGCACGACGTGCACCTGATTGCCGCGGCGATCAAGCAGGCGCTTTCGGCACCGCGCGTGATCAGCGGAATCACCTTTGAAATCCAGGCGAGCGTTGGCTGGGTCGTGCACGACGGCCACGATGGCCCGTCGATGCTGGCGGAAGCCGATGCCGCGATGTACCTCAACAAGAGGGCATCGCGCGCCTGAGGCGCGGGATTCACTGCTCCGGTTGCCGCTGGCGTGCGGATTGGATGACGCCTGTCGCTTGCGTCGCCTCCACTCACTCGGCAACGGATCGATCAGCAACATATCGACGCGAAGGGGCCTGGCCGGGACATCTGCCGCGGCCAGGCGATTTTCAGGCCAGCGCCAACCCTGCTACCGACAGGTCCTCAGCTCGGCCGCGCACGTTCGTCCGCGAGCCTGGATCGCACGTTGCCGTTCACGCCCCGGCCCGACATCACCGGCTGGTGCAGGTTGCCCGATGTCTGCGGCGCGGCCGGCGCCTGTTCCATCTGCATCTGATGCGTCATCTCGCCGGTAATCGCCTGGGTCAGCCACGGCGCGAACTGCTGGGCGATCGAGGCGGCCTGTGCGGATAGGCCAACGGTGATCTCGTCCTGCGGCGTCTGGATTGCCTGCACGATCGCGTCGATGACCTCTTCCGGATCGGTGATCGGGTAGGGCTGCAGCGTGTGGCCGGTGTAATTCGCCGCGTGGTCGAAGAACGTGGTGTCGGCGGCCATGGGAAGGATCGTGCAGATGTTGATGCCCGTTTCCCCGTGCGCCCGCAGCTCCTGGCGCAGGGCCGCGGACAGCCCGACGATCCCGTACTTCGACGCGCAGTAGGACGCGAAGTACGGCGCGGGCGTACGGCCGAGGATCGAGGCCATGTTGATCAGCGTGCCGAAGCGCTGGCGACGGAAGTGCTGCAGCGCGACGTGGCTGCCGTTGAGCGTGCCGATGAGGTTTGTCTGCAGCACGCGCTCGTGATCCTCGAGCGGAATCTCGTCGAACGTCCCCAGCGCTGCGACGCCGGCGTTGTTGATCCAAACATCGATGCGGTTGAAGCGGGCGATCGCGACCTTCGCGAGTTTTTGAACGTCGCTGGCATTGGCGACGTCCGTGTGGACCGCGACGACGTTGTGGAACTGGTCGGCGATGCTGTCGAGCAGGTCCTTGCGCCTGGCGGCAATCACCAGGTTCGCGCCCTGTGCAGCGAGCCTCAGCGCGGTGCCGCGGCCGAAACCGCTGGATGCACCGGTGATGACGATGGTCTGGCCTTGCATGACATGACCTCCTCATGGGTAGACACGCACTGTGCAACGTACGTTCGTCGCAACCAAGCGGGAGCGCGCCTACAGGTGCGTGCTGGACGTGAAACAGCACACGACGACCTCGTGTTCACCGCGGTTTGCTATCTGTGCACCATCAAATCCGCATGCGACGTCTGCAGCTTCAACCGATCG
>CADCUA010000458.1 GCA_902805755.1 uncultured Lysobacter sp. | reverse complement strand
CGTGCGTCGCGATCGCGCGTTCGATCGCTCCCATCGATATGGTGCCGCCGGGCTCGTCCGCCTCGACCTCGATCAGGTCCGTAGCTGGATTGAAGCCGTGAAACCCGATCTGCGATTCGACCGCGTGCCGGTCGGACGGAAATGCCCCCGCCTCGATCAGGATGGCAGGGCGGTCCGCGGTCGGGCGGTAGAAGCTGACCATCATCAGGTGGAGATTCGTCGTCAGCGTGTTCATCGCGACGACCTCCGAGGGCTGCGCACCGACGACATGCGCGAGCGGCTCGCGGACGAGCTCGTGGTAGGTCATCCACTGCGCCGGCTCGGTGAAATGCCCCTCGACCGCCTGCGTTGCCCACTTGTCCAGCACCTCCTCGACAAACGCACGCGCGCCGCGCGGTTGCAGGCCGAGCGAGTTGCCCACGAAATAGGCCTGGTCCACGTCGCCATGGCGCGGGATCAGGAACTCGCTACGCAGCTCGCTCAGCGGATCGGCCGCATCAAGTGCGGCGGCATGCGAGCAGGAAAACAGGTCGGTCATTGGCGGGTTCGCGCTCGGAGCCGCGTGGGGCCGGCGTCAACCGGACACAACGGAGATAGGGAAGGGAGGTCGTGCCGTGACCCGCTTGATGCGGCGCATGAAGCGGGTAGGCCGGAGGGATCGCCACGTCTCGTCATGCGAATCGCGACTGCGGCAGGCCGAGCCACTCGAGCGCGGTGCCGTGGTACAGCCGCGCACGGTCCTCGGCGGACAGCTCCAGCGTTGCGATGCCCGCTCCGGGATGTTGCTCGCCCAACGGGAACGGATAGTCGGTGCCAAGCATCACGCGCGACACGCCGCAGGTGTCGAGCAGGTAGCGCAGCGCGCGCGGGTCGGCGACCCAGGAGTCGAAGTACAGCCGGTCCAGATATTCGCGCGGATTGCGCGGGTTATCGGTTGCCACGAGATCCGGCCGCATGTTGAAGCCGTGCTCGATGCGGCCGATGGTGTAGGGGAAGCTGCCGCCTCCGTGCGCCATGCAGATGCGCAGCTTCGGCAGGCGCTCGAGTACGCCGCCGAAGACCAGGCAGCATGCCGCGCGCGATTGTTCGGCCGGCATGCCGACCAGCCACGGGAGCCAGTATTTCGGCATCGATGCCGTGCCCATCATGTCCCACGGATGCACGAGGATCGCCGCGCCAAGCTCGCTGGCGGCCTGGAAGAACTCGAACAGCTCCGGCGCGTCGAGGTTCCAGTCGTTGACGTGGCTGCCGATCTGCACGCCCTGCAGGCCCAACTGGTCCATGCAGCGCTCCAGTTCCTGCACCGCAAGGCGTGGCGACTGCAGCGGGACCGTTCCGATGCCCGCGTAATGGCGGGGATTGGCACGCACCGATTCTGCCATGTGGTCGTTGAGCGCCTGGTGCAGTGCAAGCGCCTGGTGCGCCTTCGCCCAGTAACTGAACATCACCGGCACGGTGCTGATCACCTGCACCTGCACCCCGAAGCGCGCGTAGTCGTCGATGCGCTCCTGCGGATCCCACGTCTTCGAAAAGATCTCGCGGAAGAACTTGCCGTCCTTGTAGATGCGGTGGCGGCCGTCTTCGGTGTGATGGATGACCGGAAAACGGTTGTCGCCGTACTTGCGTGCAAGGTCCGGCCAGTCTCGCGGCAGGTAATGGGCGTGGGTGTCGATCTTCAGCATCGGGTTCAGTCCTGCGCCGCGTCGTACTTGGGTGGCGCCGGATTGAGCAGGCCACAGCTCGTGCAGGTTCGATGCTCACGCGAGGCGTAGAACCGGTCAAACACCGCCGGGAAATCCGTCTCGATGTTCTTCAGCGGGAAGAACTCTTCGTAGAGCTTCGCGTTGCAGCGTTCGCAGAACCACAGAAGCCCGTCGAGTTCGCCTTCGCGTCGGCGTCGCTCCACGACGATCCCGATCGAATTCGCCGCGCGCTGCGGCGAGTGCGGTACGCCGGGCGGCAGCAGGAACGTCTCGCCCGCGCGGATCGGGATGTCGCGCCGCGCGCCGTCCTCCTGGATGCGCAGCACCATCTCGCCTTCGAGCTGGTGGAACCACTCCGCGCCTTCATCCCAGTGGTAATCCGTGCGATCGTTCGGGCCGCCGACCACCATCACGATGAAGTCGCCATCGAACAACACCTTGTTGCCGACCGGTGGCTTCAACAGATGGCGGTTTTCCTCGATCCAGGCATGCAGGTTGAGCGGCGCGGACAACATGTTGGACTCCGGGTCAGGCAAGCGTATGCGAGGCGGGGCGGCTGGATGTCGCGGCGGTGGCCTGCGGCAAAGCCCCTAAATAGGGCGCGTCGCCTGTGGATGCACGCAGCGCCGGCATGCGTCAGACCGCTCCGGTCGCGGGAAGTGCCGCCACGCACTTCAGCTCGATCGCGATCGGCGTCGGCAGGGCGGTAATGCCCAGCGTCGTACGACACGGCGCCGTCGCGATGTCCGGAAAGTAGTGCGCCCACAAGGCGTTGTAGGCAGCGAAGTCCCGCGCCATGTCGGTGAGATACACGGTCACGTCGACGAGATGTTCCCAACGCGCGCCGCTGGCCTCGAGCACCGTACGCACGTTCGCGAAAACCGAGTGCGTCTGCGCCTCGATGTCGTAGGCAACAAGCTGCCCGTCCGCATCGTACTCATTGCCCGGAATTGCATTGCTCGCCGGGTCGCGCGGCCCGATACCCGACAGATACAGA
The DNA here is from genome assembly GCA_902805755.1 of uncultured Lysobacter sp. Classification (GTDB taxonomy): domain Bacteria; phylum Pseudomonadota; class Gammaproteobacteria; order Xanthomonadales; family Xanthomonadaceae; genus Cognatilysobacter. The sequence continues at coordinate 4,011 of CADCUA010000458.1, read as the reverse complement.
ACCTGCCCGACGCGACGCGCATGCGGGTAACGGCCCACCGGACGGGGCGCTGCGCTGCTTTGGATGACGTCGGCGCTCAATCAGCGGTCCTCGTGGTCCTGGCAGATGCGCGCTAGCGCATCGGTGTATTGCGTCCTGAGTGCATCCAGGTTGCCCGGGTCGATACCGAGATCGTGTACGCGGCCGTCGCGCAGGCTGTAAACCCATCCGTGCACGGTGAGGTCCTGCCCACGCGCCCAGGCGTCCTGCACGACTGTGGTCTGCGCCACGTTGATGACCTGCTCCAGCACGTTCAATTCGCACAACCGGTCGTGCTGGAGGCTTTCATTCTCCATCGAGTGGAGGCATTCGCTGTGTTTCTCCGCGACGTCGGCCACGTGCCGCACCCAGTTGTCCGCCAGGCCCAGGCGCCGGCGCGTCAGTGCCGCCAGCACGCCGCCGCAACCGTAATGCCCGACGACGAGGATGTGCTTCACCTTCAGGACGTCGACTGCGAACTGGATGACCGACAGGCAGTTGAGATCGGTATGCACCACGACGTTGGCGATGTTGCGATGGACAAAGACCTCGCCCGGCGCCATGTCGATGATCTGGTTCGCGGGCACGCGTGAATCGGAACAGCCGATCCACAAAAACTCCGGCGCCTGGATGTGCTGCAGGCGCGTGAAGAACTCCGGGTCCTCCTGGACGACGCGGTCGGCCCATTCGCGGTTGCGCTCCAGAAGATGACTCAGTGAACTCATGCGAAGTTATCCAAGATGTATGCCCACGTTCTTGGGCTCGGTGAAAAAACGCATTACCTCGAAGCCCCCTTCGCGGCCAAGCCCGGACGCGCCCGACCCGCCGAATGGCGTACGCAGGTCACGCTGCATCCAGGTGTTGATCCAGACCATGCCGACCCGAAGCTGCGCGGCGAAGCGATGCGCGCGATCCAGGTCGCGCGTCCACACCGACGCGGCCAGCCCGTAATCGCCGCAGTTCGCGAGCGCCAGTGCCTCGTCATCATTGTCGAATGCCTGTAGCGTTGCGACGGGGCCAAAGATCTCTTCGCGGTTGCTGGCGCAGTCCGGGCCCAGGCCTTCGATCACCGTCGGCGTGATGAACCAGCCCGGGCGGTCAAGGGCAACGCCGCCGCAGAGCACCTTGCCACCCTCATCGCGTGCACGCTGGATCGCCGACACGACCTTGTCGAAATGCGGTTTCGACACCAGCGGCCCCATCTGGTTGTCCTCGTCGATCGGATCGCCGACGCGCAGCGCGTGCGCACGTTCGACGAATGCGTCGCGGAACTCGTGGTAGATCCGCCTCTCGATGAGAATTCGCGAGCCGCACAGGCAGATCTGCCCGGCGTTCTGGAACGCCGAGCGCACGATCGTGTCCAGGTGCGCGCGCCAGTCGACATCGGCGAACACCAGCGTGGGATTCTTGCCCCCAAGCTCGAGCGAGAGTTTCTTGAGCTGTGGCGCAGCGATGGCGGCGATGCGGCGGCCGACAGAGGTGCTGCCGGTGAAGGACACGGCCCTGATCGCGGGATGACCCACCAGGGGCTCGCCGGCCGCGGGGCCCATCCCGTGCACGACGTTGAACACGCCCGTTGGCAAACCGATCTCCGTGGCCAGTTCCGCAAGCATCGTGGCGGTTACCGGCGTGATCTCCGATGGCTTGGCCACCACCGTGTTTCCGGCGGCGAGCGCAGGCGCGATCTTCCACGTCAGGAGGTACAGCGGAAGGTTCCAGGGCGAGATCGTTGCAACGACGCCCAGCGGCTGCCGCAGCGTGTAGTTCAGTCCGGCCTGGCCGTGATGCGACTCGCTTGCGAACTGGGTGGCGGCGTGTGCGAAGAAGCGCAGGTTGCTGATGGCACGCGGGATCTCGATCTCTCGCACCAGCCGCATAGGCTTGCCGGCGTCGCGCGATTCGGCATGTGCGAAGTCCTGCAATCGTGCCTCGACCGCATCGGCGAGCTTCTCGAGCCAGCGGGCGCGTTCGGTGTTCGGCAATGCGGACCACGCGGAAAATGCACGGCTTGCTGCCTGGATCGCACGCTCGACGTCATCCGCGTCGCCCGCCGCGACCTGCGCGAACGCGCGCCCGTTGGCGGGATCCATCACGTCCAGCCACGCACCGCCTGCAGGCGGCTGTGCCCGACCGTCGATGTGGTGGCAATAGCGCATCCGGCTAGCTTAGCAGCGGCGCCGCGAGCAACTGTCGACGCTCAGAGCGACCGGGTGCGGCCGCCATCCACGGGCAGGTTGACGCCGGTGATGTAGGACGCCGCGGGTGAGCAGAGGAACGCGATCGCTGCCGCCGTTTCCTCCGGCCGTGCGAAGCGGGCCATGGGAATTTCCGCAACCATTTCCGCGTGCACCTCATCGCGGCTGCGTCCGGACTTCGCGACGCGCGTTTCGATGATCTGGTCGATGCGCGGCGTCTGCGTCGAGCCGGGCAGGACGTTATTGACCGTGATGCCTTTCGGCGCCAACTCGGTCGCAAGCGTCTTTGCCCAGCTCGCGACGGCCCAGCGCGTCGTGTTCGACACGCCGAGTCCTGCCAGCGGCTCTTTCACCGACGTGGAGATCACGTTGACGATGCGGCCGTAACCGTCGCGCTCCATCCCGGGAATCAACGCTTCAGCGAGCACGTGGTTCGCGAGCAGGTGCTGGCGAAAGGCCGCCTCGAACGCGGCCGGGTCGGCGCCGCGAATCGTGCCCGGGGGCGGGCCGCCGCTGTTGTTGACCAGGATATGCACCGGCTTGCCCGCCACCAGTGCCTCGGCCTGCGCATGCAGTCGATCCGTGTCTGCCGTATCCGCGGCGATCCAGCCATGGGCCTGTGCAGCGGCGGCGCGCGGCAGCTCGGCCGCGAGCGCTTCCAGCACGGTCCCGCGACGAGCCAGCAGCGTGATGTCCGCCCCGAGCCCGGCCAGCAGCCGCGCGGTCGCCAGTCCGATGCCCTGGCTCGCGCCACAGACGAGCGCATGCTTGCCGCGGAGGTTCATGTCCATGCCGGTTCCTTCGAAAATTTGCAGAGTCATACGGGCGTGCGCTCCCGCATGAGGCGGGCGACCTCGGCCGCATGCGCGGTATCGAGCGCATCGAGATGGTCGGCGACCGACAGGCGGTTCGCAGCCGGGTGGTTCTGGCTGAGCTTGAACTTCAGGCTGATGCGCTCGGCGACCAGGCTGAAGCCGATGATCCCGCGCAACTGCCGACGCTGGTCGTCACGCTCGTGCTCATAGCGCCAGCTGCTGCCGACGGCTTGCTCGTGTTGCGTGCTCAGCGCGTCCACCAGTTCCGCGAGGCCGCCTTCATCGTCGAAGCAAGACAGTTGGCCTTCGATATGCGCGACTGCGTAATTCCAGGTCGGAACTCGCGCCATGGCTTCCTTGTCCGGATACCAGGCGGGCGAAACATAGGCGTGTGGACCGTGCACGATCGCCAGCGCCTGACCGCGGTCACGTGCCTGCGGATTCGGCCGTGCGAAGTGGCCACGCAGCTCGACGCGTTGACCCTCACGCCTGTAGAGAACGGGCAGATGCGTGGCCTGCGGCGTCCCGTCGGACGACGTCACCAGCGTGATGAAGTTGTCGCGTTCGATCAGCCCGTCCAGCAAGACCAGGTCGTGTTCGGCGAATGCGACGGGCAGGTACATGGTCAGCGGGCGCGCGGCAGCTTCTGGACCATCAGTCCACGCAGCAGCGCGTCGTCGTCGGCCTGGGGCGGCTGCAGCTCGTCCAGCGTGAAGCCGCGGTCGGCCGCGTCATGCTCATCCAGTCCATCCAGCGCGACGAACTCGGCGTCCATCAGTGCCGCGCGTGCGCTGTCCTCGCTGTCATAGGGCAGGGTGTTGCCGTCGCTGTCGAATACCTCGGCGGTGCCGGCTTCCAGTACATGAAGACGCGCCCACACGACCGTGCGTCCGAGTGTGGCGAGCCACCATTCCGTGGCGCCTTGTCCGATGTCGATGTCGCTCACGATGCCACCAAGGTCGAGATGAGCCAAAGGAGTCCCG
>CADCUA010000457.1 GCA_902805755.1 uncultured Lysobacter sp. | reverse complement strand
GCGGCAACGTCATTCGCGTCATTGCTCGCCTGGCCTGCAATCTGCGCTGCAAATGAACGTTCGTACTCATTGGCGGCAGGGTTTGCGAGGATCTCATCAGCAAGCGCACGCACTTCAGCGGGCTTGTCGGTGTCGAGCAATGTGATGAGCTTTTGCAGTTTGGCAGACATCTTTGCAGTGGCTTTTGCGGCCGGGGCGGGACGCGTTGCCTGCGGATACTGCTCGACGCGCGCTGCTCCGGCTTTTTCAGACTGCTTGCTCCCGCGTGCCTCTGTACGTTCGCGTGCACGTTCGGATGGCACCCGGCTGCGCGCGTCGGCGCGGCCACTGCGATTTTCCGATTGTTCTTCACCCGCCTGCTGTGCAAGCACGGCCTGACCGGGCATCACCAGCACAGCCACTGCCACCGCCAGCAGACTGTGGCGCATCTTCGAATGCTTCATAACGGATCACCTGTTCGACGACCCCGTGTGCATGGGGTCCGGGAAAGTAACGGCCGCTTGCAGCGCGGCCGGACACGCTAACAGAAACGGCCGGGCCGTTGGAACGGGGTCAAGCGGACAATTGTTTACATTTACCCGCAGCTTTAGCCGCAGCTGGGCGAACGACCGCTTGCACGCGCTTGGCGATAGGTCGAGCTTAATCCCGTGGCTCGGGCGTTGAGTTCACTCAGGCGCGCGCGTGGATCGGGGTGCGTCGACAGGAATTCGGGCGCTCGTGCGCCGCCGCTTGCGGAGATCATGTTTTCCCAAAGATTCACGGCCTGCTGCGGGTCGAAGCCGGCGCGCGCCATCAGCTGCTGGCCGACGACATCGGCCTCGCTCTCCTGCACACGATTGTTGGGCAGCAGGATCAGGCCCTGCGCTGCGGCGCCGCCGACCTGGCTGGTTGCCTGCGCAGCGCCTTCACCGTACTGCGAGCCGATCAGTGCGCCGAGGATGCCGAGCCCGGCCTGAGCGCCCATCTGACGGGTGATGCGCTCATCGTGGTGTCGCGAGATCACGTGGCCGATCTCGTGGGCGATTACCGCGGCCAGCTGGTCCTGGTTCTTTGCGACGGTAAAGATGCCGGTGTTGATGCCGACCTTGCCGCCCGGCAGCGCGAATGCATTCGGCGATTGGTCGGCGAACACGGCCGTCTCCCACTGCGCCTGCGCCTGGGCAGGTAGCTCACGCGTGATCGCACTCACGACGCAGCGCACATAGGCGTTCTGGCGGCTGTCGCTGCTCTGGGCCTTGCTTGCCTTAGCCTGCGCGAAGGCTTGCGCGCCCAGCTGGTCGAGCTGCTGCTGTGACACCGCGCCAACGCGCTGCGTACGCCCGGTGGGGGAGGTCGCAGTCGCGCAGGCCGTGACGGTGGCAGCGATGGCCAAGGCAAGCAGTAGCTGTTTCATGTCGGTTGATCCCGGAATCGTAGCCACCGCTTGTAGCGCGGCCGGGATCAATTTGCCGTCAATATGGTCCAGCGCTGTTCATGCAGGGCCAGTTTGCGGCAGCCCTGAGGCAGGCGGCCTTGTTCGCCGGCTTCCCGCCCCATGGCTGGCTGCGCTTAGACGTCCAGGTTCGCGACCTTGAGCGCGTTGTCCTCGATGAACTCGCGCCGCGGCTCCACGACATCGCCCATCAGCGTCGAGAAGATCTGGTCGGCCGCGACTGCGTCCTCGATGCGCACCTGCAAAAGACGGCGCGTTTCGGGGTTGACCGTCGTCTCCCACAGCTGCTCGGGGTTCATTTCGCCCAGACCCTTGAATCGCTGGATCTGGCGGCCCTTCTTGGCCTCATCAAGCAACCAGGCCTGCGCCTGGGCAAAGGTTTCCACGGGCTGAGCGCGGTTGCCCCGCACGATCTGTGCGCCCTCGCGCACCAGTCCGTGCAGCAGGGTGGCGGCCTCACGCAGCGCGCGCAGCTCGCCGCCCTCGAATGCCACCAGCGGCAGGATCTGCACATGCTCGACGCCCATGTGCATGCGGCGGATCAGCAGGGTCGTCTGCCGCAATTCCTCGCCCGGCTGCAGTTCAAGGCGATATCGCGGCCGGCCCAGTCCGGTCCGGTTGAGGCGGGCTTCTAGCGCGTCCAGTGCCACGCGGGCGCTGGAAAGGTCAGTCAGCGCACCGGAATCCAGCGGCTGGAAATCCATCAGCGCTGCCAGCACGTTCGGGTCGAAGCGATGGGTATTGCGCGTGATCGTTTCGCGCGCCGCGGCGTATACCAGCAGCAATCGCTCCAGCGCCCCACCCGTGATCGGCGGCTCGCCGGTGGCAGGAATCAGCGATGCGCCTTCGACCGCATTACCGGCCAGGTACGCATCCAATGCACTGTCGTCTTTCAGG
>CADCUA010000456.1 GCA_902805755.1 uncultured Lysobacter sp. | reverse complement strand
CATCGCCGAACAGTGCTGCGTCGGCCGCCGCGGGAATCACGCGCCGGCGCCGAGATAGGCGCTGACGCCGCGACGGTCCTGGTGCAGGCGGCGCAGTGCGTCGGAGGTGGCATCGCGGGCGGCGGCGAGTTCAGCCATCAGCGCCTGCTGCACCGCGAACACGCGTGCGCATTCCGACAGCGACGGTTGGCGGGTCGGATCACTGAAATACGCGCGAACATCCGCATCGTGCGCATCGAGCAACGCGTCCGCGGCGTCCCAGTCCTGCGCGGCAATCGCGGCGCGGATCTGTTCGACCGGCACCGAGAGGCTCATCGCCCGCCCACTGCCGCCACGGGCGCTTGCGCGCTGGGTGCGATCGCATTCCATGCGCCTTCGATGTCGGCGAACAGGCCGTCGATCTCCAGCAGGATCGATGCGTCGTTGTTGAAGTTCGCCTCGACCAGGCGGCGCTGCATGTAGTCATACAACGCAGCCAGGCCGTTCGCGAGTTCGCCGCCAGCCTCATGGTCCAGCGAACCGTCGAGGCTGCCGATGATCAGGCTGATCTCGCTGATCGCCTCACCCTTGCGCGCGATGTTGCCTGCGCCGATGCAGGCCGCGGCCAGCTTCAGGCGCTGACGAGCACCGGCGAACATGAGCGAGATCAGGCGGTGTGGATCGGCGTCCAGCACGGCGCTGGTGACACCGGTCTGCTTGTACTGGGAGGCGAGGTTGCGGCTGTACATGGCGGTCGGGTCCGGGGGGTCAGGACTGGTTGCTGAACTGGGCCAGCTGCTGGTTGAGGAAGCTGCTGGTGCTTTGCATCTTGGACATCATCGCGTCGAGCGCGGTGAACTGGCGGCGGTAGACGGCTTCGACGTTGCTGATGCGCGTTTCGAAGGATTCGCGTTGGCGGCCTAGCTGCTTGATGCGGCCGTTGAGCGTGTCGGTGCGGCCGGCGATCATGCCGTCGACTTTCGTGTATGCGGCAACCGAAGTGCGCATGGCCTTGCCTAGCGCACCGTCGTCGCCGAGCAGGCGTTTCACGGAATCCGGATCGCTCGCCATCGCGGCGTCGAACTTCGCGCCGTCCATGCTCAGCGAGCCATCGACGGCCGTCTTCATGCCGAGCGAGGACAGCGCGCTGTAGTTCGTGCTGACCAGGCTGCGCAGTGTCTGCGTCATCGAGCGCGGCGCCGCGTCGCCGCTGAGCGCGCCTGCGGTCTTGCCTTCGCCACCGGCCGCGCCCTGCGTGCGGATCGCGGTCAGTGCGGTGTTGTAGGCGCTGATCAGGCTAAGCACGCCGACCTTGAGCGTGCTGACATCGGAGGTGATGTCGAGCGAGAACGTTTCGCCCGGCTTCGCCTTCGTGAGGTCGAGCGTGACGCCACTGATCGCATCGGTGAGCTTGTTGGTGCTGGCCGTGCGGGTGATGCCGTCGATGACGACCTGTGCATCGGTCGCTGCGGTTGCAACGGTCTGCGTGCCGCCGGTCGTCGCAAGCACGCCCAGTCCGCCGTTACCACCGCTTGCGGTAATCGTGAGTGCACCCTGGCTGCCCACCTTGGTGGAGCCGAGCACCAGCACGTCGCCGCTGTCGCCCCGCACGACGGTGGCGGTGACGCCCTTGCCACCGGTCTTGGCGTTGATCGCATCGCGGATATCGGACAGCGTGCCCTTGCCCTCGGCAATCACGATGTCGATCGGCGCGTCGCTGCCGACCGCGATCGAGAGCGTGCCGTGGCCGATCTGCGTGGTGCTCGCGGCGGCCGCGGAATGCAGCTTGTGCGCGGCGGCGAGGCGTTCGACGCTGATGCGGTAGCTGCCCGTGGACGCGGTGACGTCCGCGCTCGCGGCGAAGCCTGCATCGGTGCCGACCGTGACCTTGCGGCCGAGGTCGGCGCCAATGCCGTCGAATTTCTTCAGCGCGCTTTCCAAGCCGGCGAGCGCGCTGCGCAATGCGCCGAACGCGGAGATCTGCGCCTTCGTCGTAGTTTCGACCTTCGCGAACCGCTGGTCGCCGGGCGCGCGTTCGGCGGCCACCAGCTGGCTGACCAGACTGTTGACGTCCAAACCCGAACCGATGCCTGCACTGGAAATCGCCATGGTTCTCCTCGGCCACCACGCAGGCGGTCCGCTTCGTACATGGGTTAACGGCGCGCGTGCCGATCGCTTTAGCGCGCGTGGCCGCGTGTGTTCAGACCTTGAGGTCGAGCAGCGTGCCGCTCTTCGCCAGTTGCCGGGCGACGGCGAGGGCGGCCTCGTCGGGGATCTGCATGATCACTTCGCCCTTGCCATCGATCACGGCCACGACGACGCGTTGCGATTCATCGTCGACACGGAACCTCAGCGAGGTGTTCGCATCCTCGAGGATTCGGTCGAGCTGCACCTGCAGTTCGCTGGGCGAATGCGGCGCCGGCTCTTTCGGCAACGGCGGTTCCGCACTGAGCGGTGTTTCAGCCGGACGCGACAAAGCCCCGGCGTCAGGCGTCGGGGTTTGAGGCGACAACGGCAATTTCAGGATGGACGCGATGTCAGGCATGGCGGCTCATCAAAATGGGGAGCCCCGGGGCGCGTTATGCGTCCCGGGGCCGGTGCCACGAGTTGGAGCAGTTGCTTCTGACGCAGGTGTCTCTGAAGCGGGTTTTTCCGGATCAGATGCCGCGATCAGCCTTAGCGCAGCAGGCTCAGCACGCCCTGCGTTGCCTGGTTGGCCTGGGCAAGCATCGCCGTGCCGGCCTGCGACAGGATCTGCGTGCGCGACAGCTCGGCCGTCTCCTTCGCATAGTCGGTGTCGCGGATGCGGCTGCGCGATGCGGTCAGGTTCTCGGACGTGGTGTTGAGGTTCGAGACCACCGAGCTGAAGCGGTTCTGCACGGCACCGAGGTCGGCGCGGGCGTTGTTGACCGAATTCAGTGCAGCGTCCATCGCGAGGATCGCGTTGTCGGCACCCGCAACCGTGGAGATGTCGAGGCTGGCGAAGCCCGTCTGGGCGGTGCCGGCGACTTGGCTGGCCGTACCGGTCGTGGCGCCTGCCGTGACGCCGCTGACGTTGCTGAGGTTGGCAAGCGTGAGCGTCTGGTCGGTCGAGGTGATGGCGCCGTTGGCGGCCATCGTCACGTTCGCCAGGCCCGTGTTCGCCGAGTTCGCCTTGGCGGTATCGAATGCGGCCTTGAACGCGGTGGCAGCGTCGGCAGCGCTGGCAGCGCCGGCGGCGGTGCTGATCGTTACGCCGTTGATGTCGATCGACATTGCCGTGGCCGGCGCCGTGGCGGTCGCGGCTGCGGTGGTCTGCGTGTAGGCCGTCGTCGGAGCCGAGGTCCAGGTGCCAAGCGCGGCGATGTTCGCGTCGGCAATGCCGGACACGGTGATCGTCTGGCCCTGGTTCGCGCCGATCTGGAACGCCTTGTCGGTGAACGAGCCGTCGAGCAGCTTGGTGCCGTTGAACGAGGTCTGGTCGGCAACGCGGTCGATTTCCGACTTCAGCTGCGAGACTTCCTTCTGCAGCGCGGCGCGGTCGTCGGTGGAGTTGGTGGCGTTGCGCGACTGCACGGCCAGCTCGCGGATGCGCTGCAGGTTGTTGCCGACTTCGCCCAGCGCGCCTTCAGCGGTCTGTGCCAGCGAGATGCCGTCGTTCGCATTGCGCGAAGCCTGGTTCATGCCGCGGATCTGCGTGCTGAAACGCTCGGAGATCGCGAGGCCGGCGGCGTCGTCCTTGGCGCTGTTGATGCGCAGGCCCGAGGACAGGCGCTGGATGGTGGTGGCGAGGCTGGAGCTGTTCGTCTGCAGATTGCGCTGCGAGTTCAGCGACATCACGTTGGTATTGATAACGGACATTTGTGCGGTCTCCTGGAAAGTGAGGTCCGGCGGCGGCGCGGGCCGGGGCCGGAATTCGCAGGGTGTTGGCGATTGGTGCCGCGCCGCTGCTGAGACAAGTAACGGCAGGGGCTTGACAAGCTTTAGCGCGCGAAGGCCATCGGTTTTTTCGGGCGAAAGCGCGGGAGAACCAAGGGAAGCGCGCGTGTGATCGGCAGCAGGCACGGAATCTTGAGCGGCGCAAAACGGTGTGCGACGGCGGTCAAGAAACCTGAAATCGGTTGCTGCGAATTACTGTCCGGTGCTCATGCGATGCAGGCCTGCGCCGCGTATGCGGATGTGCCTGCCGGGGCTGCATCCGGTCCGGGCGAGGGAGCGTTGTGCCAATGCCGATACCGGTATGGACTGCTTTGGATGCCGCTCGCAGTCCAGCTGGCAATGCAGGACGACAGTCAGGCCCGCTCGATGCGTGGTCGATGCCTGCTGCGATTACCGCTGTGCGCATGCTCCTGATTGCGGGCGCGCTTCCGCACATCCACGGCACGCGGTGCTCAAGCGCCGGATGGCACGCCCCTAGGTACGTGCGGATCAGGAAGATCAGTGCCCTGATCCAATAGCCGTTCGATCAAAGCTCGCGTTCGCGCAGCTTCACCGCATGCAGGCGGTCGAGATACATCACGTAGCGCATCAGTCGTGCCTGGTCCTGCACGGACAGGCTGACGAATTCGCAGCCTGCGCGCTGGACGCGGCGGCCGTCGCGGTCGATGTACGAGATGTGCTGTACGCGCAGTGCGGTCCTGAGCGCGGGCGGCTCGGGCAGTTCGATCACCACGTCGCGGATGATGTCGCCTAGACGGTATTCGACGCTGCCGTCCTCGCTGCTGAGTACGGCCAGTCCACCGCCACCGATGTCGGCGATCGCGGCCTTGACCGTGCGTGTACTGCCGCTCCGGTCGGGCCAGGCGATCTCGCAGGCCAGCGGTTCCGGCGGCTCGCGCCGCACGTATTCGCGGCGTTGAAGGTGCATCACCTTTTCGGGCAGGCCGATGTGCAGCGCAGGGCGACCATCGTGTTCGCCCAGCTCCGCAGGACCTGCCATGAAGCGCACGGTGATGCGGTTGATCGCGCTTTCCACGCGCACGCGCTCGGCGCCGTCGAGCAGGCGGACCATCGCCTCGTCGCGAGGCACGTCGATCCACATGCCGTCGTCATCGAGCGCGAGCGCCGCGCTCACCGCTGCGTCGCCGCCGGGCAGGCCGACCTGCAACGTGCAGCGCTTGTCGATGAGCTGGCGCATGCAGCCGCGGATGTCGGCGCGGTGGTGCAGCATGTACTTCTCGTACAGGCCATCTGTCTCGGAACCTGCATCAACTGGCGTGCCTTCGCTCACGGGCATCTCCGGCGCGGTGTACGGACACGGGCGGGACAGCATTCGGATAGCGGCATGGCGAGGCTCGGACCCGGCGACAGAGTGACTGTACCCGCAGCGGTATCGCGCGGGCATCTTTCGGACCTATCGGCCGCTTGCGGTGAATCTGAATTCAGGCGCTGGCCACTACGTGTGCAACCGCGGGTCCAGGCGCGAGCATAGGCTCAGGCCGCTGCAGCGAAGTTCGAGAACGCGTGGATCACACGGTCAAGCGCGTCGTCGTCCACGTCCAGGTGCGTCACCAGCCGCACCGCCGGCGTGTAGCCGATCGATACGCGCACGCGCGCCTCGTCCATGCAGGCCTTCAATGCAGGCAGGCGATCGGTCGGCACCTCGATGAACACCATGTTCGTCTGTTGCGAGCGAACTGAAATGCCGGCGGCCTGCAGCGCATCCGCGAGGCGTGCGGCGCGTGCATGATCGTCGGCCAGCCGCGCGACGTGATGGTCCAGCGCATGCATCGCACCCGCGGCGAGGATGCCGGCCTGGCGCATGCCGCCGCCGCACACCTTGCGCCAGCGTCGCGCCTTTGAGATCAGCGCCTGCGAGCCCAGCAGCACGGAGCCCACAGGTGCGCCCAGGCCTTTGGACAGGCACACCGACACGCTGTCGAAGTGCTGCGTGATCTCGCGGGGCGGGACGTTGCAGGCGACGACCGCGTTGTACAACCGCGCGCCGTCCAGGTGCAGCGCGAGGCCGCGCCGGTCGCAGAGCGCACGCGCCTGCGCAAGATAGTCCAGCGGCATCACCCGGCCGTGCCAGGTGTTTTCGAGGCACACAAGGCGCGTGCGCGCGAAGTGCGCGTCGTCGGGCTTGATCGCGCCATCGATATCCGAGAGCGGCAGCGTGCCGTCGGTCGCATGCAGGATAGGCTGCGGCTGGATCGAGCCCAGCACCGCGGCGCCGCCGCCTTCGTATTTGTAGGTGTGCGCGTCCATGCCGACGATGTATTCATCGCCGCGCTCGCAGTGCGCGAGCAGCGCGAGCAGGTTCGACTGCGTGCCACTGGGCACGAACAGCGCCGCCTCGAATCCCAGCTCGTCCGCCAGTCGCGCCTGCAGCGCGTTCACGGTCGGGTCTTCGCCGTACACGTCGTCACCGACCGGTGCACACGCCATCGCCTCGCGCATCGCGGGCGTGGGGCAGGTCACGGTGTCGCTGCGAAGATCGATCCAGGTCAGGTCGGCGGTCATCGGTGGGGCCGGGCAGGGAAGTGGCAATCATCCTAGCGCCAGCGCCGCGCGCGGCCTTGGCGCGGCGTGGTCAATGCACGATGCGTGGACCGGCGTGCTGCGCGGTGCGCATCAGATGTTCCACTTCAATGCTAGGCAGTGGTGGACTGAACAGGAAGCCCTGCATTTCGTCGCAGTCCAGTTCGCGCAGCAGTTGCGCCTGTTCCGGCGATTCCACGCCCTCGGCCACGACTTTCAGATGCAGCTGGTGCGCGAGCGAGATCACGCTGGAGACGATCTCGCGATCGGTTGCGTTGTCGGTCATCCCGACCACGAACGAGCGAT
>CADCUA010000455.1 GCA_902805755.1 uncultured Lysobacter sp. | reverse complement strand
TGCGCTGTCCGAGCGGCTTTACGTTCTTGCTGTCGATATCGACCGCGCTCAGTCGCGAGAACGGGACCAGCAGCCCCGCGTCATTGATCTGGCCTGACGCATGGCAGATAAGCCGCGTGTCGCTCTTGAACCGACACCAGTTCAGGCGCTCCGGGTTCCCCTTTGAACCCGCTGCGATCTGCTGCGTGCCCTTGGCAAGGTCCGCCACGTAAGCCAGGCTGCCTGCTCCTGGACCGGGCGCCACATACACGACCTTGGTCCCGTCCGGCGACAGGTCCATCTGCTGCACCGCCTCGCGCGCGCCGAAAAGCCCCGCCCCGTTCGCCGGTTCCGCCGTCTGCGCGGCAACAGGCGCCGCGGCAGCCAGTGCCACGCCCATGAATAGTTTATTGATCAAAACGGTCCCCTCCCCTTGGAGCCGGCAGTCTAGCGTGCGTACCGCTCCGGGGCCCCACGGCCGAGTTGATCCCGTCTTAATCGCGCATCGGCTCTGATGGCCTTCGACACGCTGGCGACCGCCAGCCGCGGAGGAGCACGTCCATGACCACCGACAAGAACGACAACCCGCCTGCCCGCACGGGCACGCCGAACCGCCAGAAGGCGCAGCCACAGGCTCATGAGCGCCTCGACGCGCAGGGCTACAAGGATGCCGAGGAACTCAATCCACGCAATGACCTGGGCCAGGGAAGCGAGCGCGCGCAGGGCCAGGGACGCGGTAACGATCCGGATCGCGGCTGAGAGCCAACGCCTGGGCGCTCTTGCTGCGTTGTCCAGCAGCGGACCACGCGGATAGTCGTAGACGAACGGCGGGTTGAGCCTTCGGTCCTCGGGCCGCAGCGCGGAGAAGGAACTGGTATGACGTCGACGCGCCGTGGATGCCCGGTGCACCCCGTTGATGCACGTGCAGAGAGGGTGCGGTGGCGTTCTCCTCGTCGCCACAGAATCCAACGGTCGAGTTGATCCCGCCTTGATCCGCCTTTCGCTTTGATGGGTTACCAGACGTGCCGATGATCAGTCGATGCACGTCGTTCTCGAGGAGCACCTCAATGAGCAACCGCCAGAACGATACCCGCCACAACCAGGAAAAGCCGCGCGGCGTCAACAACCAGGACCCGCAGGCCCATAACGAGCGTGAGACGAACGACTGGAAGGATGCGCAGCTGGCGCAGGATCCGGACGCGCCGGGCGGCAAGCGCCGCAAGATGACGGGCGAAGACCATACCGATCGCGGATGACGCGACACTTGATTCGGAGACGCGCCGCTTGCAGGAGCAGGCGGCGCCCAGCAGGCCATCCAACCGGCCACAACAACAGTCCAACCAGCCATGACGGTTGCGGCTTCATCCATCACGTATCTCTGGCTAGGCCTGCTCGCCGGAAGCGACTGCCACCTCATCACGAGCGTCAATGCCGAGCACCGGCCCTCAATATCCGCGCGAGTGATCCACCAAGCCGGTAACGGGCTGCCCCTGCTCGAAGCGGCGGATCTTGGCCGCCACCTGTTTGCAGGCAGTGATGACGTCTGTCAACGCCGCGATATGAGGCGTCATTTCCACACGCGGATGGCGCCAGAGCCTGTGGTCCTGCGGCAAAGGCTCCGACCGGAACACGTCGAGATACGCAGCGCCCACATGGCCGGTATCGAGCGCTTCAAGCAGCGCGTCATCGTCGACAAGCTCGCCGCGCGCCACGTTCACAACCGCTGCGCCCGCGGGCAATCGCGCCAGGCGCGCGCGATTCAACAGGCCGTGCGTGTCGGACGTCAGCGGCAGAAACAGCATAAGCATGCTGCTTCGACCCAGCATTGCATCCAGCCCGTCGGACCCGTGTTCGCAGCGTACGTCCGTGATGGTCTTGGCGCTGCGGCTCCAACCCGAAACATCGAAACCGAAATCCGCCAGCGCCTGGGCAACGGCGCCTCCGAGCACGCCCAGCCCCAGCACGCCGATCGAAAACCCGTTGCGTGACCGTGCCGGCCGGGGTCGCCACAGCGCCTGCGACTGGTCGCGCTGATATTGGCCGAAGCCGCGGAACTCGCGCAGTGCGACCGCAAGCGCGTACTCGATCATTTGCGCCGCCATCCCCGCGTCTTCCATGCGCACCAGCGGCACGTCGCGCGGCAGCGATGGCAATCCGAGCAGGCTGTTGACGCCTGCCCCGAGCGAGAACATCGCCTTGAGCCGAGGCTGTTTCGCGAAAAGCGCGTCGGGTGGGTTCCAGAGAACCGCGTAGTCGCAGGCTGGTGCGTCGATGCCGGTATGTACGCGCGCTTCAGGCAGGCATGCGCTCAGGGCATCACGCCATGCGTCCTGCTCCTTCGCTGTGCAGATCAGGAT
>CADCUA010000454.1 GCA_902805755.1 uncultured Lysobacter sp. | reverse complement strand
AATCACAGCTCCGTAGGGTGATGGCACGGTACGCCACGCAGATCCGATCAGATGACCAGCCAGCCCGAGATGCACACGCCGCGGTTGCTGCCGCTTTCCGAATACCTCGATCTGATCTCCATGGGTACGTTCGCGCTGCCACCGCCGGGGCGACTTGTACAGGCCGCAATTACGGCCGCGCAATCCGTATGGCCGCACACGGGGCTTCAGGCGTACCAGACGCAAGCGCCACGCGTGGTCTCGGCGTTCAGTGCAGCAAACGGGCGGCTCACGCTATGCCACATCAGCGCCGGTCCACCGAACTGCTTTCTTATTCTTGCGCTCGATGCAGCCTCGCTGGAGCCGGAGTCCTACATCGTGCTGGATCTCGGCGCCGAGTATGCGAAGCCGATCCTGCGCTGTCCGAGTCTGCCGTACCTGGGGCCGGCGACGCAGACCGCAATTTGCGCAGGGCTTCCCGGCCTGCGCGAAAGCAGCGAGGCATTCATCAAGATCGAAACCGGACCGGGCACGTACCTGCAGGCATCGCAGGGCCCGGATGGGCAGTACGCGCTCGAGCACCAGCTGGTGACGCCCGAAAACCGCTACGAGGCAGCCGAAGCGATGGACATCGCCACGGCCGTGCGCACGCTGCGCTCGTACGCGTTCGGGCAGTTCGAATGGGCATCAGCGGTGAACTGGCGTCATGCCGGTGCGCAACAGCAGTCCGCGCGGCACGTGTGAGACGCACGGACGGCAGCGATTCGAACGGGCGTCGTTCCAGTGCGCTGGACAGGCAGGCGCGACGTCTCGTGATCGCAACGCGTTCGCAGCAACACGTGCTATTGCGCTGCCACGGCGTGTACCGGTTTGCAGTCCGGTGCGACTGCATGGTTTTTGGTTGATACGCACAGACGGAAGTCATCCAGTCCCGACAACTCATGCGTGCTGCCGGCCGGCACGGAAAACCTGCGTAGCGGCGCGTCAGTGCAGTTTGCAGTTTCTACGCCGGCACCATCAGCGGATCTGCAGTCGTGCGCAAACACCGTGTAGAAGCACTGCCCGCTTTCGCTGCTTCGGCACTCGAAGCGCGCAACGCCATCGTTAGCGCGCGCCTTGCTGTAGAGCACGTCGGTGCCGTTATCGATGTCGCGCGTAATGAACGTGCTGCCGCTGACGGAGCAGCCGATCAGCGAGATCGAGCAATAGAGTGCGGATACCAGTTTCATGGTTGACCTTGGCGGAGATGCGGCGCGGATCGCTCACATGTGGCGGAACAGGGTCATGAAGGGTGCGCTGACGCTTAGCGTTTCAGGCCGGGTTTTCAGGCGCACGGTGCCGCGGCCGGTATCGTCGCGGGTGATGCCGGCGATCGCCCTGAGATTGACGATGGTGGAGCGGTGGATCTGCTTGAACGTCTCGGCATCGAGCCGTGTCAACAATTCCCGGATCGGCGTGCGCAGCAGCGCTTCGCCTTCGGCGGTCACGACCGTCGTGTATTTGTTGTCGGCGCGGAAATACGCCACGTCGTCGATCAGGATCAGGCGCGTTTCGCGGCCAGCGCTTGCCGTCAGCCAGGTCAGCGGCGGGAGTGCATCCGCGCGTAGGCGCGCCGGTTGCAACTGGGCAAGCAGCGTGGCGAGCGCCGTTGCATCGGGATGGACGCCGCGCGCCTGCAGCCGTTGCACCGTTGCGGCGAGCCGCTCGGGTTGGACCGGTTTGAGCAGATAGTCGATCGCGCCGCGTTCGAATGCATCGACTGCGTACTGGTCATACGCAGTCACGAACACGATGCGCGTCGCGGGGCTGGCCTGCGCGGCCGCGGCCGCCACTTCGAGCCCGGTCAGCCCCGGCATGCGGATGTCGAGGAACGCGACATCCGGCCGGTGCTCGGCGAGTGCTTCCAGCGCGCTCGCGCCGTCCTCGCATTCAGCAAGAATCGACAGCTGCGGCCAGGCGCGTTGCAGCGATTCGACCAGCGACTGCCGGAGCAGCGCTTCGTCCTCAGCGACGATGCAGGTCGGGGCCGTGTCAGCCATGGACCGGCTCCTTCTCGACGCGCGCCGGGACGGTGATCGTCGCGGCGACGCCACTGGGGAAATTCGCCACCACCGCAAGCGCGGCGTTCGCGCCATAGATCAGGCGCAGGCGTTCGCGCACGTTCTTCAGGCCGATGCCGGTGCCGCTGTTCTTGGTGTTGAAGCCTTCGCCATCGTCGGCCACGGTGATGTCGACATCGCGCTCGCTGTGTCGTGCGCGGATCCACACCGTGCCGCCGGCCGTGCGCGGCTCCAGCCCGTGCTTGATCGCGTTCTCGACCAGCGTCTGCAGCATCATCGGTGGCAACGGCGTGGCGCGCAGGTTCTCGGGCACGTCGATCTGCACGTCCAGGCGCGCGCCCATGCGGATCTTCAGGATCTCCAGATAGGCCAGCGCGCGTTCAAGTTCGATGCCCAGCGTGGACGGCGCGTCCTCGGTGCGCGGCAACGAATGGCGCAGGTACTGGATCAGGTGCCCGAGCATCTGTTCGGCGCGCGGTGGATCGCTGCGCGTGAGCAGCTGCGCGCTTGCGAGCGTGTTGTAGAGAAAATGCGGCTCGACCTGCGCGTGCAGCAGATTGAGCCTGGCGACGGTGAGCTCCTTCTCGGTGGCGGTCTGCGCGGCACTCGCCTGCTCGCGGCGACGATGTTCGGCGACGCGGCGGCTCACCGCACGCGTGATTGCTTCCGCGTTCTCGTAGTTCGTGCCGTCATCGACAAGAAACCAGTCGGTCCACCCCGCGCTCTCGGGCTCGCAGATCAGCGTGACGCTGCCGGTGTCATGGCCGGGCGTGACCGTGGCAAGAATCTGGTTGCGCGGAATACCGAACCACAGCATGGGATTCCAACGGCCGAGCGGGCGCTCGCCATAGGTGTCGGGCCGGCCGACTTTCGCGCGCACCTGCAGGCTGTCACGCGCGCTTTCCACCTGCTGGATGCGCGGCAGTTCGCGGATCGCCGCGTCGAGCAGGTCGAATGCCTCGCCGGCCTCGAACGGGATCTCGACCTGCCGACGATGGCGATTGCCCAGCGTGCCGCGGTCGATGCGCCCCGCGACGAGCCGCACCCGGTGCAGGTGTGAAAACGCGCCAGCGACGACCAATGCCATCGTCACCATGCCGACGATCGCGACCGGCCATTCGAGCCGGCCCAGCAGCGGAAGCTCGTCCCAGACAATGGCAAACAGGGTGAACGCGACCATCCACGCGAGACTGAGTCGAAGGACGAAGAAAGCGCTCTTGATCACGGAGGGGCCGGGGCAGTGGATGTGCCGCGGAGCATACCGAGCCGCCACAGGCGGCTGGCGCGGCGCGTGACGAAGCCACGCATGGGGCGACGGAACGGGCACCTCGGCGGATGAACCGCCGCGGAGGTCAGGCGTTTGCGGCAGGCCGCGCCGATCGTGGATGCGTGATTTACGGCACGCGTGTGTTAACGCCGGAACCGTCGGCCGTCATAGACTGGACCCATGCGAAATCCATTGCAGGACCAGTTGCTCAAGGCAGGCCTCGTCAAGAAGGCGCAGGTCACCCAGGTCGCGCGCGAGCAGGCGAAACAGCGGCAGGGCAAGGCGGCGCCTGCGCCGAATGCCGAGGCGGTCGATACCGGGCGCCTGAAAGCCGAGCGCATCGAGCGCGACCGCGCGATCTCGGCCGAGCGCAATGCCCAGGCGCGTGCCCACGAGCAGCGTGCACAGATCCGCCAGATCGTCGAAACCCATCGGGTCAAGCGCGAAGGCGAGATTGTCTACCGCTTTACCGACGGCGCGTTGATTCGCAGCGTGCTCGTCAATGTTGCGCTCCGCACGCAGCTCGCCAACGGGGCGCTGGTGATCGTGCGGCACGATGACGGGTACGAGCTGATACCGCGTGCGGCGGCCGAGAAAGTGCGGTCACGCGATGCAGCGATGATCGTGCTCGACCACGCACAGGCCACGCCCGCCTCTTCGGCGGACGACGAGTATTACCGGCAGTTTCCGGTTCCCGACGATCTGGTGTGGTGAGGCGGCTGGACCTGCACGGGCCAGAGCTGCACGCGCGATAACGGGTTCACTCGCGCCGGCATTGGTTGCACGCCGATGGGCCCCGCCTGGCGCGACGACGGTCCCGTCAGCGCAGCTGTTCGATCGCGGTCCTGAAGTCGCGCGCATCGAACGGCTTGCGGCACAGCAGCACCTGGCTGAAGCGATCGGGCAGCTGCGAACGATCGTTCGCCGTCGAAAAGAAGAACGGTACATTCCGGCTCATCAGTGCATCGGCGACGGGATAGATGGTCTCGCCGCCCAGGTTCACATCGAGCACCGCCGCATCGATTTCCGGCACCTTGTCGATCAGGTCCAGCGCATCGGCGACGCTGGCGACCGGACCGATCACGTCCGCCCCCAGATCGACGAGCATGTCGGACAGGCCAAGCGCGAGCACGTACTCGTCCTCGACCAGCAGCAGGCGAAAGCCTTCCAGAATGGGTTCGATCGACACCGGACTCATGTTTGTACAGGCAACCCAGGACGCGACCGGCCCATGCTGCCTGCTGGCGCGTCGGAAGCGTGCGAAGGCTGCCGATCGGCTATAAGGCGCAAACGCATTGGGCGCCCCGAAGCCCTCGCGACGAGCGGCTGCGCACGCGTTTGCGATACGTTGCGCTGATGCGGTCGCGTCATCGCTATCGTTCTGTACGAAAGCAGTTGCACGCCATCAGCGGGAAAGCTCCCGCCAACGACATGCAACCCCATCCGCCTGCGATCAATACGCAAACTCTGCCAGCGTCAGCCGAACGCTATCGCGCGCAGCATCACGCCCGGCAGCGCGACGGTGGCGGCGTTGGTTTGCCGGGCTTGAGCACCGAGCGCAGCCAGCCCAGACGCCACGGCGGCTGTTTCGAGGGCGCCGGTGCGGCGTGCGCCGGTGGAGTTGCCTTCGCGCCGTTCTTGGCGCTGGCGGGCGTGGAAACGGCGAGTGACGCGGCGATCGCCAGCGTCGTGCAGAACATGCTCAATAAGCGCATAAACACCCCTGTTTGCAATGCGGCTTCAGCCGGGCAGGACGCGTTGCGAAGCTTCCCGGCCAGCTTCGGTGCGACACCGCGTCGTGTTCGGGTGCATAGGGGTGAACGCAACCATTGTTATGGTTCGGCCAGGATTGCGGTGTTGCATGGTTGACACGGCGGCATGTTGTTGCGCGCCGTCATGCAAGCACTCAACGCGATCTGCACGGTCGTATGTCGCTGACAGTGTTTGCGATCACCGCGCATGCCTGCAGTGCGATGTGGACGCGCGGTCGTAGCTGATCCGGCCTGCGCCGCGGGTAATGCGGATTGTTCAAATCCGATTCGGCGCGGGCGACACGGTGCAGGTGCGTGTCGAGTACCGGGTCGCCGGTCTGCACCCAGTCGCTATGTCCCGAGGGACGCGAACAGCGGGTTGTGCCGCTGCACGTCGGACATAAGCGCGAACGAAAACGGGCCGGACCGGCTGTCTTCCGACACCCCGGTCCGGCCCGCTTCGCGTTCATGCTCGCGTGCGCGCCTGCATAGGACAGGCGTGCACGTTCGGGCATTCAATCAGCCGCGGCAGCCGTTGTTAGGCTTCTTCGGGCCCTTGACCTTCTTGAGCAGGTCCGCCAGCCAGCCCGGCTGCTTCGGGGCTGCGCCGTGCTTGGACGCTGCCGTCTGGGCCGGAGCCGGGAGCTGGTTCGTCGGGCCCTTGCCGTTCGCATTCTGTGCAGCGGCCGGGCCGGCAAACGTCAGTGCCGCGGCAATCGCAAGCGAGCCGAGCAGAGTGGTGGAATTCGAAATCATGTGGTGATCCTCGCCAGGAACAATGTTTGGAACCGGGCGTAGACCTGTTGTCCTGCCCGGAGACATGCGCGGCGGTGATGCCCGTGCCTGTTCTCTAACGCAACCGGAGCGTGACGGAGGACACGTTTTCAGCGAGGGGTGAAGCCAGGAGATGACAGGCGCGCGGCAACTGCCGCCCCGCACCCCAACGAGGGCGCCAGCCGTTTGACGTCCGGCGGTGGATTACCGCTCAATGCACGCCGTGCACTGTCCGCTGCAGCAGCTGCTCGGCCAGGCGCGCGCCGCAATCGCGCAGCGCCAGTTCCAGCGGCGAGAGGCGCACGACACCGTTGTGCCAGCGCAGGGGGGTGTGCAGCCAGCTCATGGCCGTCGCTTCGTCACCGAGCATCAGGCAGGCCTGCGAGTACAGCCGCACCAGGCGCAGCAGGCGGTCGGAGTCTTCCACCTCCAGGCGCAACCCCGCGGCGATCGCCAGGCGTGCACGCGCGGCCGACAGCACATAGCCGGTGGGAATGCGGATCTCGTCCGCTGCGCGCTTGAACATCACCGCCGGCACGCCGGACTGCATCAGCAGCGCGAGATCGGTCTCGTCCTCGATGCGGGCGCCTAGCACGCGACCCATGCGTTCATACAACGTCTCGGTGACGGGCGACGGCGCCAGCACCGGGTACAGACCGTTGACCCAGCCCTGGATCTGTTCGTTGTCGAGCATGGCCGCCAGCCCTTATGGATTCGAGAGTGCTCATTGAGCCTGCGCGCGTGTGAAGCCGGTGACGTTGGGGCAGTGCGGTCTCGGCTCCCCTGATCGGCCGCGCGATAGAGCTCGTAACGTGGCAATACTTGATGCCGAAGTCGGCAGCGGTCGTTCGCGCACCATTTCTTCCGGTCGTGTCCCGAAGAGCCGATCATTTGCGCAGTGCACTCGGCAAGGACACGCA
>CADCUA010000453.1 GCA_902805755.1 uncultured Lysobacter sp. | reverse complement strand
ACAACGCTGCGCACGCGATCAACCTCGACACGCGCGGTCGGGTTCGCATCCAGCCGACCGAACGTCAGCGCCGCATCCATCTCGCGCAGGTGCTCGCGCCAGCGGTCGCACAACTGCTCGGCCGGCACCGGCGCACACCGGTCGGTCACCATCTCGCAGGCCGCCGCGGTAGGTGCGGTGCCGCCGCCAATGCCGGTCACGCTCATCGCCGCGCAACGGGGCGCGGGATTCGGAGTTTCGCCCAGATACCGGCTGCCATCGCCACCGCCGCATTCGTAGAGCGCCGGCGGCGCTCCGCGATCCGCAGCGGGAAGCGGCGGTGCACCCGCGGTGGTCGGCGCGGTGCCGGTCGTGCCAGTCGGGCCCGGTGGTGTACCGGCCGTTGTGGTGGTGCCTGCGGTTCCGGTCCCGGTCTCAGTTCCAGTTCCAGTCGCGGTCGCGGTCGCGGTCGCGGTCGCGGTTCCGGTTCCAGTACGTGCAGTGGTATCCATACCGGTAGCACCAGCAGCGGCCGCATTCCGGTCGGCGCCGGTGCCGGTACGGGTGCCAGCAGCGGCGGCCGTGCCTCCCGTCGTCCTGGTGGGCAGCGTTGCGCCGGCGGTCGGGGTTGCAGCCCGAGGTGCTGCCCGGCGCCCGGGGTCGGCCGCTGCGACACCGGCAGGTGCCGATTCGTCTCCCGCTGCAGCGCGCGCAGGCGCGGCGGGCGCCTGGATCACGCGGCGCTCCTGCTCGTTGCCGCGTGGGCAGGGGCGGTCGTTCTGCAGGGTCACCACCCCGCTCGCGTCGGTGCAGCGGTAAACCACCACGCGTTGCTGGGCGGAGGCATGCGTCGCCAGCAGCGCGCTGGCGCCCAGAAGAAATGGCATCAATCGAATTGTGCGCATCAGTTCACTCCACAGTCCTGGGTCAGCTGCGCGTCGATACCGCGCTGCTCGGTGTCGATGCGTACACGGTCGCTCTGCAGTGCGCTGTGATAACGCCGGTCGAGCTCGTAGCGGCGGTCCTGCAGCCGGGCGCAGGCTTCCTGCGGCGGGAGGCGATGGCAGGTGTCGCGCACCCAGGTCCCACCCGCCGCGGCATATCCGTATGCAGGCGTTGTCGGTGGAATCAGAGGCGGCGTCGGACGCGGCTCGCGATCGCCCAGGCGCAGGTCGTAGCGGCCTTCACGTCCGATGCGGCCACGCACCTGCCCATACACGCCGCCATGCACGCGCTCGACCGGCAGGACCGGATAGACGCTGGTCCACAGCGGCACCCAGCGGGGCTGGCCGGCGTCGTTTTCGCTGGTGTAACGCTCGCCGTCGGGCGTGATGCACTCGAACACGGGCCGCGGCGCCGTCATTACAACGATGCGCGTGCGCTCGGCGGGCGCGGCCGGTGCCCTATCGCGCGGCGCGGACACGCGCCGTGCGGGCGGGTCGGTGGGGCGAAGCATGCTGCGTGTCTGTTGCTGCTGGCCCGCGCGGCACGGCGTATCACGCAGCGTGAGCCGGCCCCCAGCGTCGGTGCAGCGATAGATCGTCACCTCCGCGGCATGCAGGCTGCCGCCCGCGGCCATCATCAGCAGAAGCCAGAGAGGGCGCTTGAGGTTCATGCAGCCATCTTGCGCGTTTGCAGCGGCAGCGGGAAGGCGATGCACCGCGAGCGTCCGCCGACGTTTGCACACGGTTCAAGCGGGCCGCAGGGCGCTGGCCCATCGCGCCGCGCTACGGTCGCGCCGCGCCGCCGTATGTGGCTACAGCCGCAGCGCCTCGCCGGTGCGTGCATCGCGGATGGCCGTCGGCCGCGCGAGGTCACCGGTGCGGCCGGCGACGAGGCCATCCAGCGCCGCGCGCAGCGCCGCATCGAAGTCATCCAGTTCCACCGGCGGCGGTGCACCCGCGGGATTCGCGCTGGTCGATACCAGCACGCCGCCGAAGCGTTCGCACAATGCAATGACCACCGGGTGCGCACTCACCCGCACCGCGACGCCGGCATGCGTGCCCGTGATCCAGTGCGGCACGCGCGAGGTCGCGGGCACGATCCATGTGTTCGGCCCGGGCCAACTCGTCCGAACCACGTCCTGTTGCGCCGACGACAGCGCGTCCCACGCGAGCAGGCCGTCCAGCTGCTCCACGCAGGCAGCGACGAGGATCAAACCTTTTTCGACCGGGCGCTGCTTGAGGCGCAACAGGCGCTGCACAGCGGCCTCGTCCATCGGATCGCAACCCACACCCCAGACCGCTTCGGTCGGGTAGCCAATCACCCCGCCGCGGCGCAGCAGGGTGCAGGCGTCGGCGGGCGTGAGCATTTCAGGCATGCCAACAGGATAGCGGCACATGCCCGGCGCCTGTGCGCGGGCATGTGCACTC
Organism: uncultured Lysobacter sp.; assembly: GCA_902805755.1. GTDB lineage: Bacteria > Pseudomonadota > Gammaproteobacteria > Xanthomonadales > Xanthomonadaceae > Cognatilysobacter. The sequence goes on along the minus strand of CADCUA010000453.1, from coordinate 4,411 downwards.
GATGCCGCGATCAGGCCGAGGTCGGCACCCGGCGGACGATCTTCTTCACCGCAGGCGCGGTCGACGTCGCAGCCGCTTTCTTGACGACCTTCTTCGCCGCCTTCTTCGCGGTCTTGCCGGCTTTCTTCGCCGTCGCCTTCTTCGCGACCGTCTTCTTCACCGCGGCTTTTTTCACCGCCGGCTCTTTCTTCGTCGCGGTCTTCTTCGCAAAACGCCCGCGCATCGGCTTGCCGGTGTCGGCGAGCATCTGGATGACCTCGTCCTGCGTCAGCGACGCCGGCTCGCGATCCTTCGGAATGCGCCCGTTGAGCTTGCCGTCGCTGATGTACGCACCGAAGCGCCCGTTGAGCACCTGGATGTCGCAGCCGTCGAACGACTTGATGATGCGGTTGCGCGCGATCTCTTCCTTCTGCTCGATCAGAAACACCGCGCGATCGAGCTCGATCGTGTACGGATCGTCTTCCTTCGGCAGCGACGCGTACGTGCTGCCGCGCTTGGCGAACGCACCGAAACGGCCGACGCCGACGCTGACTTCCTCACCGTTGCTCTGCCCGAGCTTGCGCGGCAGCTTGAACAGCTCCAGCGCATCGGCGAGCGCGATCGTGTGCATGCTCTGGCCGGGCCGCAGCGATGCGAACGTCGGCTTGTCCTCGGCGTCTTCGGCGGTGCTGCCAATCGCGCAGTACGGCCCGAAGCGGCCGAGGCGCACGCTCACCGGCTTGCCGCTCTTCGGATCGATGCCGAGCTCGCGCGCACCGGTCGCCTCGTTGCGATCGACCGATTCCTTCTTCTCGTCGACCAGCTGCTTGAACGGCGCCCAGAAGCGCTCCATCAGCGGGATCCAGTCCTCCTCGCCGCGGCTCACCGCATCGAGCTCGTCCTCGAGCTTGGCGGTGAAGTCGTAATCGACGTAGCGGGTGAAATGCCCGGACAGGAAGTTGCTGACCGCGCGGCCCACATCGGACGGACGGAAGCGGCGGCTGTCGAGTTCGACGTACTTGCGGAACAGCAGCGTCGCGATGATCGACGCGTACGTCGACGGCCGCCCAATGCCGTGCTCCTCCAGCGCCTTGACCAGCGAGGCTTCGGAAAAGCGCGGCGGCGGCTCGGTGAAATGCTGGTCGGCGTGGATGCGCTCAAGCGGGATGCGGTCGCCGGTCTTCATCCGCGGCAGCTTGCGGCCCTCGTCATCCTCGTCCGACGTCTTCGTGTCCTTGCCTTCCTCGTACACGGCGAGAAAGCCCGGATCGATGACGGTCGTGCCCGAGACGCGGAAGCTGTGCTCGCTGCCCGCGGCGAGATCGACGCTCACGGTGTTGAGCGTGGCCGGCACCATCTGCGAGGCCACCGTGCGCTTCCAGATCAGCTCGTACAGCCGGCGCGCGTCGTCCTCGAGAAAGCGCGCGACCTGCTTGGGCGTGCGCAGCGCGGAGCTCGGGCGGATCGCCTCGTGCGCTTCCTGCGCGTTCTTGGATTTCGTCTTGTATTCGTTCGGTGCGTCCGGCACGGCCTGTGTGCCGAAATCGCGTGCGATCACGTCGCGGATTTCCACCACCGCGTCCTGCGACAGGCTCACCGAGTCGGTACGCATGTAGGTGATCAGGCCGACCGTGCCTTCCTCGCCGATCGCCACGCCTTCATAGAGTTTCTGCGCGACCTGCATCGTGCGTTTGGTCGAAAACCCGAGCTTGCGCGCGGCTTCCTGCTGCAGCGTCGAAGTAATGAACGGCGGCGCGGGGCGGCGCTTGCGCTCCTTGCTGGTGACATCGGTGACCTGAAGCGCGCCATTTGCGGCCTTCACCAGACGCTGGCGCGCGGCTTCGGCGGTCTCGCCATCGGTAATCGTGAACTGCTCGAACTTCTTGCCATCAAGCTTGATCAGGCGCGCGGTGAACGGCTGCGACGGGTGCAGGCATTCGGCCTCGACCGACCAGTATTCGCGCGCGACGAACGCTTCGATCTCTTCCTCGCGCTCGACGATCATGCGCAGTGCCGGCGATTGCACGCGCCCGGCCGACAGCCCGCGCTGCACCTTGCGCCACAGCACCGGCGACAGGTTGAAGCCGACGAGGTAATCCAGTGCGCGGCGTGCCTGCTGCGCATCGACCAACGGCGCGGCGATCGCGCGCGGCCGGGTCATCGCTTCCTTGATCGCGCGCGGCGTGATTTCGGTGAACACGACGCGCTGCAGCGTCTTGTCCTTGAGCAGGCCGCGCTCTTTCAGGATCTCCGCGATATGCCAGCTGATCGCCTCGCCCTCGCGGTCCGGGTCGGTCGCGAGGAACAGGTGGTCGGCGGACTTGGCGGCCTTCGCGATCGCATCGACATGCTTTTCGTTCTTCTCGATGAGGTCGTAGCGCATCGCGAAGCCGTCGTCGGGATCGACCGCGCCTTCCTTCGGCACCAGATCGCGCACGTGACCGTAGGAGGCCAGGACGGTGAAGTCCTTGCCGAGGTATTTGTTGATCGTCTTCGCCTTCGCGGGCGACTCGACGATCAGGAGGTTCTTGGCCATGGAGGCGGACCCTGGTGGCGGCGCCGTGGGCGGCCGCGGTTCATATCGCAAAGAAGGCAACGCCCGCGACAGGCGCGGGCGTTCGGTTGAATCTCTTTTCTAGTGGAATCACGCCGCGGTCGCGACTGTCAAGCGGGTGCGGCCGGAACTGCGAGCCGCGCCTCGCTGCGGCTCAATGCACGAGCTCGGGATCGTCCTCGTACACCTGCGTTTCCATCCACGCGTACGCGGCCTCGCTGCCGGGCTGGTTGAACAGCACCATCAGCACGACCCACTTGAGGTCGTCCAGGTCCAGCTCGTCCTGGTCCAGCGCCATCGCGCGGTCCAGCACCAGTTCGCGCTGGTCCGGGTCCAGCACGCCGTTGTGTTCCAGAAACAGCAGAAATCCGCGACACGCGACGTCGAGCTTGTCGAGTTCGGGCCCATGGAAAATCCGCACCGGCCGGTCGGCACGCGGCAGCGGCGCGCACGGGCGCTGCTCGGCCAACGCATCGAGCCAGTCGAATGCCTTGTTGATCTCGGCGGGGGAGAACCCGGCCCGCCCGAGTTCCTTGAACAGGACGCTGCTGTTCAGCGCCTCGCGGTCGCGGCTCAGCGCCGCGTCTTCAATGAAGTAATGCTCGAACAGGTACAGCAGCACATCCAGAATGCTCTCTTTCATTTCCCTCGGCCTGCGCCGCTGGCGGCGCGGTGGCGGAACTTGCTGCCAAACCGCAGCGAAAATCAGCGATTTCGATAGTAATGGCCGTGCTGCGAGGCAATGCGGCCGTCAAGCTCCATGTGAAGCAGCATGGCCGACAGGTCCGCAGGCGTCAATCCGGTGCGCTGGACGAGCGCGTCCATGCCGATCGGGTCGTGGCCCAGCGCCTGCCACAGCCGTTCCTGTTCGGTATCGACCGCGCGCTCACCGGTCACGGCGGGCGCTTGCGTCGTATCGGCAGCCACAATGGAGGCGGCCAGCCGGCTTCGCAAGCACGAGCCCAGCTCGCCCATGAGCGCAGCCAGCGCGCCGCGTATCTCGGGCTCGGATTCCACCAGCGCCGCACCGTCGCGGATCAGCCGGTGGCAGCCGCGCGCGAGCGGGTTGTGGATCGAGCCGGGCACCGCGAACACCTCGCGACCGGCTTCGGCGGCCAGCCGTGCTGTGATCAGCGCGCCGGAGCGTTCGGCGGCCTCGACCACGAGCGTGCCCAATGACAGCCCCGCAAGGATGCGGTTGCGACTGGGGAAGTGCGTCTTGTGCGGCCCCGTGCCGGGCGCGTGCTCGCTGACCAGCGCGCCGTGTTCGGCAATGCGCGCGTGCAGCGAGCGGTTGCTGGCGGGGTAGGCGATGTCGGGGCCGGTGCCGAGCACGGCGACGGTGAGCCCGCCCGCCTCGAGCGCAGCCTCATGCGCCGCGGTGTCGATGCCCGCCGCCAGGCCGCTGCCCACGCCGAGCCCGCTTGTCACGAGTGCGCGCGAAAACTGCGCGGCGTTCGTGCGGCCGGCCGGTGTCGCGTTGCGGCTGCCCACGACCGCAAGAATCGGCTGCCACAGGTGCATGGGGTCGCCTGCGACAAATAGCGCCAACGGCGGGTGCGGCGCGCGGGCCAGCAGCGCCGGATAGTCGGCATCGTGCCAGCCCAGCAGCGTGCGGTCGGGCCGGTCCAGCCAGGCGCGGCTGCGCGCGAGCGCCGCGGCATCCGGGCGCAGTGCGCGCTCGATCTGCAGCGGCGTCCAGCCCGATGCACGCCAGCGGGTGGGGCCGGCGTCCAGTGCGGCCGCCGCGCTGCCACAGGCCTCCAACAACTCGCGGCGGGGCAGCACGCGGCCACCGCACGCGATCAGGATCAGCAGTGCATCGCGCTCGAGTTCATCCATTGCACCAGCGTGCGCCGCAAACGACGACGGCGCCCT
>CADCUA010000452.1 GCA_902805755.1 uncultured Lysobacter sp. | reverse complement strand
TGCGCGACATGGTGCAGAACCATTTGTTGCAGCTGCTGTGCCTGGTCGCAATGGAGCCGCCCTCGCATTTCGACCCGAGCGCGGTGCGCAACGAGAAGATCAAGGTGCTGCGCTCGCTGCGGCCGATCGGCCGCGATGATGTCGCGCGCGAGACCGTGACCGGGCAGTACACGGCCGGTGCGGTCAATGGTGTTGCTGTGCCCGGTTACCTTGAGGAGCTCGGCCGCGGCAGTACCACCGAGACGTTCGTGGCGCTGCGCACGCACATCGATAACTGGCGCTGGCGCGGGGTGCCGTTCTACCTGCGGACGGGCAAGCGCATGCCGGTGCGGCGCACGGAGATCGTGCTGCAGTTCCGCTCGGTGCCGCATTCGATCTTCGACACCGGCGCCTCGACGCTCACGCCGAACGCGCTGGTGATCCGCCTGCAGCCCGAGGAGCACATCGAGCTGCAGCTGATGAGCAAGACGCCCGGGCTGGACCGCGCGGGCCTGCAGCTGACGCCGGTCGCGCTGAACCTGGACATGCAGGAGAAATTCTCCGCGCACCGCCGGCGCCTCGCGTACGAGCGTCTGTACCTGGATGCGATCGAAGGCAACGGCACGCTGTTCGTGCGTCGCGACGAGACCGAACAGGCGTGGCACTGGGTCGATGCGATCTTCGATGCCTGGCGGCGCGCGGGTTATGTGCCGAAATCCTATCCGGCCGGCACGAACGGGCCGGGCAGTGCATTCACGCTGACGGAGCGACACGGTCATGGCTGGCTCGACTGACGACACCGCGTTCGGCCTTGAGGCCGCGCAATGGCATGAATACGACAGCGTCGATGCAATGACCGCGGCGCTGGCGGATGAACTGGCACGCACCTGCGAACGCGCGGTTGCCGAGCACGGGCGCGCATTGCTCGCGCTCGCGGGCGGGCGCACGCCGCTGCCGCTGTATCGAGCGCTCGCGGCGATGCCGCTGCCGTGGTCGCGCATCGTGCTGGTGCCGACCGACGATCGCTGCGTGCCGCATGAGCACGCGGCCTGCAACCTCAGCCAGATCGCGGCGGCGTTCGAAGCCGCCGACGGCGCGACGATGCTGCCGCTGACCGCGAAGGACGGCGATGCGGAAGTGTCGGCGGCGATCGCGATCCAGGCGCTGGAGCCGCACCGCTCGCAGGCGTTCGATGCGGTCGTGCTGGGCATGGGCAATGACGCGCACACCGCGTCGCTGTTCCCGCACGCCAGCCAACTGGCGCAGGCGATGAAACCGTCGAACTCGCTTGATGCCTGCCGCCTCGACCCCATCCCCTTACCACCCGAAGCGCCCTTCCCCCGAATCACCCTGACCCGTGCACGCCTGCAGCGTGCGCGGGCTCTGCACCTGGTGATCAGCGGCGCCGAGAAACGCGACGTGCTCGAACGCGCCCGCGCCTCGGATGACCGCATGAGCCACCCGATCGCCGCCGTGCTCGATGCACCGGCCGCGCAGGTGCATCTGCACTGGAGTCCGTGATGTCCCTGCACCCCGTCATCGAGCGCGTCACCGATCGCATCATCGAACGCAGCCGCGCGACCCGCCGCGACTACCTGGAGCGCATGGAGGCGATGCGCGTGGCCGGCCCTGCGCGCATGCAGCTCAGCTGCGGCAACCTCGCGCACGGCTTCGCCGCGTCCGGCGAGGACAAGCCGCTGCTGCGCGGCAATCGCGGCGGCAACATCGCGATCGTCAATTCCTATAACGACATGCTCAGCGCGCACCAGCCGCTGGAGCAGTACCCCACGCTGATCCGTGCGATCGCGCGCGCGGCCGGCGGCACCGCGCAGGTCGCCGGCGGCGTGCCGGCGATGTGCGATGGCGTCACGCAGGGCCGCAACGGCATGGAGCTGTCGCTGTTCTCGCGCGACACGATCGCGATGAGCACCGCGATCGCGCTGTCGCACGACATGTTCGACGGCGCGCTGCTTTTGGGCGTGTGCGACAAGATCGTGCCGGGCCTGCTGATCGGCGCGCTGAGCTTCGGCCACATCCCGATGATCTTCGTGCCGCCCGGCCCGATGGCCTCGGGCCTGTCGAACAAGGAAAAGGCCGCCGTGCGCCAGCGCTACGCGAACGGTGAGGCCACGCGCGACGAGCTGCTGGAAGCCGAAGCGCAGAGCTACCACAGCGCCGGCACCTGCACGTTCTACGGCACCGCGAACTCGAACCAGATGCTGATGGAAGTCATGGGCCTGCACATGCCGGGCACGGCGTTCGTCAATCCCGGCACGCCGCTGCGCGATGCGCTCACCGTCGCCGCGACCGAGCAGGTGCTGCGCATCACCGCATTGAGCGATGACTACCGCCCGCTCGCGCAGACGGTG
>CADCUA010000451.1 GCA_902805755.1 uncultured Lysobacter sp. | reverse complement strand
CAATACGGGTTCAACCAGCACAAGGGCTATTCGACGCCTGCGCATCTGGCGGCACTGTCGCGTTACGGCCCCTGCCCGCAGCACCGGCGCAGTTTCGCACCGGTGCGCGAGTGCCTGCATCCGGTCAGCGGATGATGATCGCGGGGTCGAGTTCCTTGCCGTTCGCTCTCACGCCGTAGTCGTACCTGCCGGCCGGCGCATCGACGATGCGCCTCACCTTCTGGCGCCCGTCCTGCATGCTCGAGGAAAACACGCCCCGCTCTCGCGAGACCGGGCTTGCACCCTTGAAGTGGATCTCGAACAGCGCCTGCGCGCCCGTCGGTCCACGCCAGGTCACCTGTGTACCGGCGTCGACCTCGCACACCTCCGGTGCCACGGCAGGCATGCCCGCGGCGTCGTAGCTGACCTCCAGGTACACCGCGCCTTTCGCGTCGACGGCGTCGCAGCGCGCGCCGTCGGTCGACGAGGTGGACGGTTTCCCGATCGGCGGGCAACCGGCCAGGACCAGCACGGCCGGAAGTACGAGTGCCCGGGCAAAACGCGATCGGTACCGGATGATGCGGGTGTCGTTATCCATGACGAACTCCTCAGCGGCCCGCGGCGCGGGCTTGAACGGTTACCTGGCATGCGCGGTGTGTTCAGTCGCATCGCGCATCAGCGTGCGCAGCGGTGGCGAGGCATCGATGCGTTGGCGCGGAATCGACGCTTCCAGTGCGCGACGCGCACGCTCGCTCGCGCCGTCGTCATCGCCGAGTATCGCGAGCGTTTGCGCGCCCAGGAATGCGACTTCGCCGGGCTCGGTGCCGAGCGCTTCCGCACGCGCCAGCGAGGCACGCGCGCCGCTCGCATCGCCAAGATTGGCGCGATACCAGCCCAGCAGCGCGAATGCCTGCGCGTCGTCGCCGCGGATGTCGAGGTAGCGGCCGGCCAGATCCACGGCACGGCGGTATGCGACGCGCGCCGCTGCAGCACCGGGCTGCAGCGCCATCTGCGCATCGCCCAGGTTGCCCCAGATGCGGAAATCGGACGGGTCGAGTTCGGCCGCGTGGCGGTACAGTTCGGCGGCATGCCGGTAGTCGCGTGACTCGTAACGCAGCGAGCCGTAGTTGCTCAGCGCCGGGTAGTTCGGCCGCACTGCCAGCGAGCGCTCGAACGCACGCGCCGCGTCGGCCCCATTGCCGGCCGCCAGATGCAGGCCGCCGAGGCTGCTCCACAGCCGCTCGTCGTCCGGCGCGAGTGTCGTTGCCTGGCGGAACGACGCGATCGCCGCTGTCAGATCGCCGTCGAGATAGGCCTGATACCCGACATCGCGATGGATCGACGCATCGTTCGGGCTGAGCCGCAACGCGCGCTCGAAGTACTCCCGTGCAAGCGATGTCCGTCCAAGCGCACCCTGCAACCGCGCGAGCCCGACATACGCGGCAGGTCGCAGCGCAGGGTCATCGAGCGTGCGCGTCAGGTGTGGCAGAGCGCGTCCGTGCTCGCCCTTGGCCCGATACATTTCACCAAGTGCGAGATCGACCTCGCGAAGATCCGGCGCCATCCGCGCGGCGCGCCGGCATGCGCCTTCCGCGCGACCGAATGCATCGGCATCGAGCGCATATTCGAAGCGCACCAGCTCCGCGCGGCAGATGCCGGCCTGCGCGCGTGCAAAGCCGGGGTCGGCAGCCAGCGCCGCCTGGAAATGGGTCACCGCCCGTTGCAGACCACTGTCGCCGTCGCTTCCATGCAGGTGCTGCAGCCCCTTGAGATAGGCGTCGTACGCGACGACGCTCTGGGTCGGCGCCAACCGCCGCGTTACTTCTCGGCCCGGCAGCACGCCCAGAAGCGATTGCACCACCTCGCCCGCGATCTCCGCCTGCAGCCCGAACACATCGGCATCCTCCCGGTCGAAGCGCCCCGACCAGCGGATGATGCCGCTGCGGGTATCGGAGAGGCGCGCGTTGACACGCACACGGCGACCATCGCGGCGGACGCTGGCTTCCAGCACATGGGCGACGCCCAGCCGCTTGCCCACCGCGCGGGCATCGCCCGCGTCGCGCCCGGGCGCCGTCCGGACCGCCACCACCTGCAGCCCGGGAACGCGCGCAAGCGCATCCTGCATTTCAATGCCCAGCCCTTGGGCGAAGTAGCGGTCCGTACCGGACGCCCCGACTGCGCTGAAAGGCGCGACCGCTATCGAAGCCGCGCCCGCTGCAGGCATCCGCGCCCGACCCGACCACCACGCGTAGCCAAGCGCGGCTGCGATCGCGACGACCGCGATCGCCCACGCCGCGGCGCGCATCCAGCGGGCGCGGCGGTCGTCGCTCGCGGACATCCGCTCCGCGGGCGCCCGCCGCTCCCGCCGGGACTCTGT
>CADCUA010000450.1 GCA_902805755.1 uncultured Lysobacter sp. | reverse complement strand
AGCTCGCTGCCGGACGCAGCCACACGCGCCGGCTTCACCACGTATTTCCAGTCATCGACGCTGACGCCGCCGGTGATGACGGCAATCAACGGCATGATCATGCCGTCCACCAACGCGGTCACGATCTTGTTGAACGCCGCGCCGATCACCACGGCCACCGCCAGATCGATGACGTTGCCGCGTGCGATGAATTTGCGGAACTCGACGATCAGCCCCATGCCTGCATCCCGCCGTCAGGCGCCCGGCATGGTGCCGGTGATTTCGCCCTGCAACTGGACCACGTCGTCCAGGCACGCGTCGAAGCGGTCGCCCGGCAGCAGCGGGCCCACGCCGGCGGGCGTGCCCATGAAGACCAGGTCGCCCGCGCGCAGCGCATACAGGCGCGAGAGTTCGTGCAGGATTTCCGGCACGTTCCATACGAGGTCGGACAGTGCGCCGTGCTGGCGGGTCTCGCCGTTGACACGAAGGGTCAGCGCACGCAGCGACAGATCGCCCACGTCGGCTGCACGCACGAGCTCGCTGACCGGTGCGGAGTGATCGAACGCCTTGCTCGTATCCCAGGGCAGGGCTTTTGATTTTGCCGCCGCCTGCAGGTCACGGCGGGTGAGGTCCAGGCCGACGGCGTAACCGAACACCAGCTGTCCGGCCTGCGCGATGTCCAGTTCGCCTTCGGGGGCATCCATCCCGAGTGCGACCACGAGTTCGATCTCGTGGTGCAGGTCACGCGTGCCGCGTGGATACGGCACCACGCCATCGAGCACGATCGCATCGGCGGGCTTGGTGAAGAACACGGGCCGGCCGCGGTCGGCAGCCGACGTCGGTACCGCTGCGCCCATCTCGCGTGCGTGGTCGGCAAAGTTACGGCCCACGCAGTGGATGCGCCGCACGGGGAAACTGCCGCCGCCGCGCACGGGAATTCGCACCGTCGGCGCGGCAGCAATCACGTCAGTCATCGAAAACCCTGTGGGATATCAGCGCGACTGCAGCGCCGGGCGCGAGACGACGCGGTACTCGGCGTCGACGATGCGCGAGCTGCGGCTTGCCGGGCGCTTGGGATTCAAAAGCCGGTAGCCCAGGCCCAGCACCAGCATCACCGCGCCGACCGCGATGCCCACGACCACCAGCACCGCCAGCAGCAGGACACCGGCAACGCCAAGTGCCACGCGCAGGACGCGGTGACGCGGCTTGCGCGGTTCGAGCACCGCGCGCAGCAGCGGGCCGAGATGGCGGAGGTTGGAGCGCGAACTGAACATGCGGGCGAAGGCGGCCATCGGATACGTCGTGACACAATGCGGCAGAGTGCCGGATCGGCGAGTATTCATGCAGGGCAGGGCGGACGTGTGAGGACTTCGTTAAACGAGCCCGGTGAGTCGGCGCCGACCCTGTTGGTTGAACTGGAAAACGTGCCGTCGGGCACATTCGCCGAGGCCGAAGCCGTTATCGACGGCGAATCGGAATCGCTGATCCTTTATCGCGAAGGCGACCGTGTGCGCGCCTGGCTCAACATCTGCCCGCATGCCGGGCGGCGGCTGGACTTCGCGCCGGGCCAGTTCCTCAAGTCGCGTGATGGCCTGCTGGTCTGCGCCGCGCACGGCGCAACGTTTGAAACCACGCATGGCGAATGCACGGCCGGGCCGTGCCGCGGGCAGTCGCTGCGTTCGATCGCCGTGGTGGTGCGCGACGGGAAGGTCTGGCACGAGGCGAGTGCTGCCGGCTGACGCTGGCGTGATGCGCGACCGCTAGAACAGCAGGTTCACCATCGCGACCGTGATCACCGTATACATCAGCGAAAGCGGCCCGCCGATGCGCCACAGCTCGCGGCCGGTGTAACCGGCCGGACCGGTGATCATCGAGACCACCGGGTTCGATGCCGTCATGAAGTTGTTCGACGCCGACAGCGCGACCACGAGCGCGAATGCGGTCGGGTTGCCACCGGCGGCGAGTGCGAAGTTGATCGCCAGCGGCACTACGACAATCGTCGCGCCCACGTGGCTGATGACCAGCGAGAACGCGGTCGTCAGCAGCCCGACCGCGAGCTGCAGCAGCCACACGGGCGTTGCATCCGGCAGCCGCTCGACCGTGTTGCCTGCGATCCACGCCGCCGCTCCGCTGGAGTCCATCGCCCAGCCCAGCGGGATCAGGCAGGCCATCAGGAACACGGTCTTCCAGTTGATTGAATCGTAGGCCTCGTCGATGTTGATCACGCCGGTGACCAGCATGCCGGCGACGCCTGTCATCAGCGCGATCGAGACCGGCAGGCGCGAAGACAGCGCCAGCAGCATCGTCACTACGAAGATCGCGATCGCGACCTTGAACTTGTGCGGGCGCTGCTCGCCCTTGGGGTAGTCGGTGACGACGACGATGTCCTTCGTCGCCGCCGCTTCACCCAGATCCGTCCAGATGCCGTGCAGCACCAGCATGTCGCCGGCGCGCAGCGCGACCTCGCGCACGTCCTGCAGGTGCACGGTCTTGTCGCGGTTCACCGCCAGCAGGCTGATGCCGAACTGCTTGCGCAGCTGGATGTCGCTTGCGGTCTTGCCGATGAATTTCGACGTCGCCGGGATGACCGCTTCGGAGATGCCCGCGCGGCTCGGGTTGAACAGGTCGGCGAAGTTGCGAAGGCGCGTGGCCATGCGCAGGAAGTTGTTCTGCGCGAAGTCGGTCACCTGCTGGCGCGGCCCCATCACGCCGAGCACGCTGCCGACCCAGATGCGTGCATCGCCTGGCGGCGCGAGGCGCGCTTCCTCGTTGCCGGTTTTCAGCGCGAGCAACAGCGGCGAGCCGCGCAGCGCCTCGGTCTCCCCCAGCGACATGCCGACCAGCGGGCTGTCGGCAGTGACGGTCAACTCGTACACGTCGCCTTCGATGCCGTAGGTCTTCGCGAAGTAGCTCTGCGTGCGTGCGGGCGTGACCGATTCACCACCCTCATCGCGCAGCCTTTTGTCGCCGAAGAAGTGGAAATACGCGAGCGACACGCCCAGCAGCACCAGGCCGATCGGCAGCGGCGCGAACATCTTCAGAGGCTCCAGCGTCGCCGCGCCCGAAGGCAGGTTGCTGTTCGCCGCGATCAGCAGGTCGTTGAGCAGGATCAGCGGCGAGTTTCCGACCATCGTCAGCGCGCCGCCCATCACGATTGCCGCTGCGATCGGCAGCAGCAGGCGCGGCAACGACAGGCCGGTGCGCGAGGACAGTCGTGCGGCGACCGGCATGTACAGCGCCATCACCGACGGGTTCTGCATGAACGAGGAATTGAGGCCGGCGACCGCGGTCGTGAGCAGCAGCAGGCGCTGCTCGACGCCGTGCGAGCGACGCAGCAGCCAGCCGGCGAGTCTGTTGAGTGCGCCGGTGCGGTCCAGGCCGGCGCCGAGGATCATCGTTGCGATGACGCTGATGACCGCATGGCCCGAGAAACCGTTGAACAGCTCGTCCGGTTCGACCAGGCCCGACAGCCCCAGCAGCACCAGCACGACGAGTGCGACGACGTCGGCGCGGATGCGCTCGAACAGGAACATCACCATCGTGAAGCCCACCAGCCCGAGGACGAGCTTCATGTCGGTGGTGAGCGTCAGCGCGGTTTCCATGCCGGTGCGTCTACGGGTCCGTCAGCAGCGGTCGTACAACAGGTCCCAGACGCCGTGGCCGAGCTTCTGGCCGCGGGTCTCGAAATGCGTCTGCGGGCGCCAGTCGGGGCGCGGCACCGTGCCGCGCGGACCTGCGCGATTGACGAGGCCGGGCGTGGCGTCGAGCACGTCCCACATCTGCTCGGCATAGTCGAGCCAGTCGGTCGCCAGGTGCAGGCGGCCAGCAGCGGCGAGCTTGCGCACCAGCAATGCGGCAAACGCGGGCTGCACGAGGCGTCGTTTGTTATGGCGCTTCTTGTGCCACGGATCCGGGAAGTAGATGCGCACCTCGTCGAGGCTCGCATCGGCGATCTCGTTCTCCAGCACTTCCACCGCGTCGTGGTGATACAGCCGCACGTGGTCGCTGCCGTCCTCAGCCAGCGCATTGAGCAGCCGGCCGACGCCGGGTGCATGCACCTCGATGCCGATGTAATCGCGCGATGCGTCATGTTGTGCGGCAAAGCGCAGCGCCTCGCCGTTGCCGAAGCCGATTTCCAGCACGCGCTTCGCGGCGCGACCGAATGCGCCCTCGAAATCGCACGGCCGGCCGGTGTAATCCAGCCCGAAGCGCGGCCACAACTCGTCGAACGCGCGCTGCTGGGCCGGCGTGAAGCGGCCCTGGCGCAGCACGAAGCTGCGCACCTTGCGGTGGCCTTCCTCGACCGTGAACGGTTTCGGCGGAGCTTTCGTTGCGTCCGGTGCGGTCATCAGCCGATCAGGCCGTCGACCGGGCTCGACGCCGAAGCGAAGCGCTTGCGCGGGATGCGTCCGGCCTTGAACGCCGCGCGACCGGCCTCGATCGCGAGCTTCATCGCATGCGCCATCAACACCGGATCCTTCGCGCCGGCAATCGCGGTGTTCATCAGTACGCCGTCGCAGCCGAGCTCCATCGCGATCGCGGCATCGGACGCGGTGCCCACGCCGGCGTCGACGATGATCGGCACCTTCGCGTTCTCGATGATCTCGATCAGGTTCCACTTGTTCTGGATGCCCAGCCCCGAGCCGATCGGCGCGGCCAGCGGCATCACTGCAACGCAGCCGATCTCTTCCAGGCGCCTGGCGAGGATCGGATCGTCGGAGGTGTAGACCATCACGTCGAACCCGTCCTTTACCAACGTCTCGGCCGCGGCCAGCGTGTGCACCACATCGGGGAACAGCGTGCGCTGGTCGCCCAGCACCTCGAGTTTCACGAGCTTGTGGCCGTCCAGCAGCTCGCGCGCGAGGCGGCAGGTGCGCACCGCATCGTCGGCGGTGTAGCAACCGGCGGTGTTCGGCAGGATCGTGTAGCGCGCGGGCGGCAGCACGTCGAGCAGGTTCGGCTCGCCCGGGTTCTGCCCGATGTTCGTGCGGCGGATCGCGACCGTCACGATCTGCGCGCCGGCGGCTTCGGTGGCCAGGCGCGTCTGTTCGAGATCGGTGAACTTGCCGGTGCCGGTGAGCAGGCGCGAGGCGTAGGGCTTGCCGGCGATGACAAGCGGGTCGAGATGGGCGGGTGCGTTCATCGCGGAATTATTGCATCCGCACGGCTGAATATCGGGCTGCGCTTGAGCCGTTCGCCGATGCCGGCTTGCAGCAACGCCTGGCGCGGGCGTCTGCGGTCGCGATGCGCGAGCGGCGTCTGGAACAGGCTGGGCCGCAGGCCGGCAGGGCGCTTGCGACTACGAGGCGAGAAGTGCCGCGCGCGATGCGAGCCTGCGCCGGATTCATCCCCCGCCCAGCGCGTGCACGATTTCGACGCGATCGCCGTCCGCAAGGCGGTGTTCGGCATGGCGGCCGCGGGCAACGATCTCCGCGTTGACCTCGACCGCGACGCGGCGGTCGGCCAGGCCCTCGAGTTGCAACAGTTCGAGCACGGTCAGCGCAGGTGCGAGCGAGCGCGGTTCGCCATTGAGCAGGATGTCCATGCGCGCATTGTCGCGACTTGGATCTGCAAACCCAACCTTCGCCGCTTGTGCGCGCTTACGGCCCGTGGTTCGATTGCGCGCCATCCGCGGGCGTATGCCGGCGGTCAGGACCCGTTCGATCATCCAAAGGACACCCGCATGATGTTCACCCGTACCGCCCTGGCCGCTGCGCTGGCGCTCGCCGCCGCCCCGGCTGCCGCCCAGACGTATTCGCAGACCATCTTCTTCGGCGACAGCCTGACCGACACGGGCACGTTCCGTCCCGCGATCGTGCAGACCAATGGCGCGTCAGCGGCGGTGGTCGGTCGTTTCACCACCAACCCGGGGCTGATCTGGGCCGAATACCTCGCCGATTTCTACGGCACGATGGCGGTCGCATCCAACCAGGGCGGCACGAACTTCGCCGTAGGCGGTGCGCGAACGGGCATTGACCGCACGCAGACGATCGCGGGGCCGCTGGGCGTAACCACCGTGCCCGTGCCCTCGGTTGCCGCGCAGGTGCGCAGCTACCTGACGGCGAACGCCGGCCGCGCGGATGCGAATGCGCTGTATACCGTTTGGGGTGGTGCAAACGACCTGTTCGCCGCCGCCGCGGCTCCCGCCACCGCGCCGGCAACGATCGGCGCGGCCGTGACCGCGCAGATTGGTGCGATCGCGACACTGCAGGGCGCCGGCGCGCGCTACGTGCTGGTGCCGACGATTCCGGATCTGGGCCTGACGCCCTCCGGTCGCGCGCAGAGCCCCGCCGCGCAGGCGCAGCTCACCGGCATCGCGACCGCCTACAACAATGCGCTGTTCAGTGGCCTTTCGAGCGCCGGCCTGCGCGTGATCCCGCTCAACACGTTCAACCTGTTCCGCGAAGTCGCGGCGAACCCGTCGGTGTTCGGCTTCAGCAACGTGATCGGCACTGCCTGCCAGCCGCAGATCACGGCACAGTCGCTGACCTGCAACCCGGCCACCTACGCCACGCCAAACGCCGC
The DNA here is from genome assembly GCA_902805755.1 of uncultured Lysobacter sp. Taxonomy (GTDB): domain Bacteria; phylum Pseudomonadota; class Gammaproteobacteria; order Xanthomonadales; family Xanthomonadaceae; genus Cognatilysobacter. The sequence goes on along the minus strand of CADCUA010000450.1, from coordinate 7,599 downwards.
GACCGACTTCGCGTTCGCCGACGGCGTGCATCCGTCGAGCGCGGCCCACGAGATCATCGGTGATTACGCGGTATCGATGCTCGAAGCGCCGCGCCGCATCGCCGTGCTGCCGCACTCGGCCGCGGTGGTGGGCCGCGCCCGCGCCGAGCGTGTTGCCACGCGCATGATCGGACAGCCTGCGGGCGAGGGCACGCAATGGTGGGCGGACGTTCGCGCCGACTTCCAGCGCTACGAGCACGGCGACCAGTACGACGGCGTCGGCCCGGCGCTGACCGGCGGTGTGGACTTCAACAGCGGCAATCTCGTGTTCGGTGCATTCGCGGGTTACGGCCGCAATGCGCAGGACTGGGGCCTGCGCGGCGGCAGCTTCGACCAGAACGACACCACGCTCGGCGCGCACGCCGGCTGGCGTTCGGGTGGCGGCTGGGCGATCGCACAGGTCAGCTACACGCGCCTGGATTTCGACACCGAGCGCAACGTCGACCTCGGCCGCGCCTCGCGCATGCATCGTGCGTCCGCCGACGGTGACAACCTGAGCGTGGGCGTGCAGGGCGGCTGGGAGTTCGGCGACGGCGCGCTGCGCCACGGCCCGGTGGTCGCGGTGCTCTCGCAGCGCATCGACATCGACGCGATTTCCGAAGACGAGCCCACGCTGTCGACCTCGCTCGCGTATCCGGAGCAGGCGTTCGATTCGCTGATCGGCAGCGTCGGCTGGCAGATGAGCATCAACGCGGGCGCGCACCTGACACCGTACGCGCGCGCCACGATTGATCGCGAGTTCGAGGACGCGCCGGCCGAGGCGTTCGCGCAGGCGCAGTCGCTGCCGGGCTCATCGCCGTATGCGGTGCCCGGCCTGGGCTTCGATCAGAAGTACGGCACGCTGATGGTGGGCGCACGCACGCGTGTGCTGGGCCTGGATGCGAACGTCGGCGCAAGCCTGACGGTCGGCCAGGAAGGCGGTAACAACACGACGCTGTTCGCGACGTTCGGCGGCGGTTTCTAAGCCGCGCTGCATCGTTGTGCAACGCGGCACGGCCATGCGCCGTGCCGCGGTTACAGGTCGTCTTGCCTGCTCCCGGTCAGTGCGTTGCCACCTATCGGCACGCGGAATACACTGCGCCGGCGCGGGTGTAGTTCAATGGTAGAACTGCAGCTTCCCAAGCTGCTAGCGTGGGTTCGATTCCCATCACCCGCTCCACATCGTCTTGACGGCGGCCCCGGTTAACGTGGCCGCCGTTGTTGTTTTCAGACTCGGCAGGCGCATGGGGACACGGATCGTGTTGGGGTGGCGGGAATGGATCACCCTGCCGGATCTCGGGCTGGGGGCTGTCCGCGCGAAAATCGATACCGGTGCCCGCACCTCGGCGCTGCATGTCGATGCGCAATGGCGTTTCCATGAACGTGGCGAGCCCTGGGTCGGGTTCCGTCTGAGCCCGCAGGGCGTGCTGGGCGATGTCCTGGAGGCCGCTGCACCGATCGTCGACGAGCGCGCGGTCACTGACTCGGGCGGGCACCGCACCTCGCGTGTGTTCCTGCGCACCTGCTTGCAACTGGCCGGTATCCAGCGCGAAATCGAGATCAACCTGTGCCACCGCGGCAACATGCTGTTTCCGATGCTGCTGGGTCGCACTGCCATGGCGCGCACGTTCACCGTCGATCCCGCGCGCTCCTTCCTCCACGGACGCCAACCCGCCGATGGCGCGGGTGCGTTCCTGCTCCATGGACGTGCATTCCGTGAAATTCGCCATCCTGTCGCGTAACGGCAAGCTCTATTCCACCCGCCGCCTGATCGAAGCGGCGCGCGAGCAGGGGCACACCGCGCGCATCCTGGACCCGCTGCGCTGCTACATGCACATCTGCAGCGAAGGCTTCGCCATGCACTACAAGGGCAAGCCGCTGGCCGGCTATGACGCGGTGGTGCCACGCATCGGCGCCTCGGTCACCCGCTACGGCACGGCGGTGTTGCGCCAGTTCGAACTCATGGGCACGTTCACTCCGAACCCGTCCGACGCGATCCTCAAGGCGCGCGACAAACTGCGCTGCCACCAGTTGCTGGCCGCGCAGAAGATCGGCATGCCGGATACGGTGTTCGGCGACAACCCCGACGACACGCACGACCTGCTCGCGATGCTTGGGGCGCCCCCGCATGTCATCAAGCTCAATGAGGGCACGCAGGGTGCGGGTGTGATGCTGACGGAAAAGCTGTCCGCATCGCGCGGCGTCATCGAGGCCCTGCGCGGGCTGTACGCGAATTTCCTGGTGCAGGAGTTCGTCGCCGAGGCAAAGGGCGCGGACCTTCGCTGCTTCGTCGTTGGCGGGCGCGTCGTCGCCGCGATGCGCCGGCAGGCGCCGAAAGGCGAGTTCCGCTCGAACCTGCACCGTGGCGGCTCGGCCAAGGGCGTGCGGGCGAGCGCGATGGAGAAAGAGGTCGCGGTGCGTGCGGCCGAAGTGCTCGGCCTGGGCATTGCGGGTGTGGACCTGATCCGCTCCGAGCGTGGCCCGCTGGTGCTCGAGGTGAATGCCTCGCCGGGCCTGGAAGGCATCGAGGAAGCCAGTGGCGTGGACGTGGCCGGCGCGATCGTCCAGCACGTGAGCGAGAGTCTGCCGCAGCGCAGCACGAAGCGGCCGGTCGAGGGATGCACGACGCGGCGCGCGTCCGCCACCGGGCGTGAGGGTGCTCGCGCGAGCTGACGGGCGGCAGGGCGGTTTAACAAGCCTTTAATTGCACCGCGACTAGCCTTGGTCATCCGCGATCCGGTCGCCTGCGCAATCACGCAGCGGCAGGTCTCGGCATCGGGATATTCCTTTTTGGCCCAGACACGGCGGCCCCGTGCCTGGGTCTTTTGTTTCAGGCTCGGGCAATCACTTTGCACATGCACAGCTCCACGCGACACTTCCGGAACTTTAACGAGCGCCACGTTTCCAACAGCAGGTCCGCCAAGCCCGGCTCGGGCGGCGCCTGCAAACCGCGACAGCATCCAGGACGACAGCACTCCATGCGCATCCTTGTCATCGAAGACAACCAGGACATTGCAGCAAACCTTGGCGATTTCCTCGAAGACCGCGGGCATACCGTCGACTTCGCCGCCGACGGCATCACCGGGTTGCACCTGGCCGTCGTGCATGAGTTCGATTCGATCGTATTGGACCTCAACCTGCCGGGCATCGACGGTCTGGAAGTCTGCCGCAAGCTTCGCAACGAGGCGCGCAAGCAGACGCCGGTGCTGATGCTGACCGCACGCGACAGCCTGGAAAACAAGCTCGCCGGCTTCGATTCCGGCGCCGACGATTACCTGATCAAGCCGTTCGCGCTGCAGGAAGTCGAGGTGAGGCTCAATGCTCTTTCGCGGCGCGGGCGCGGTGTGCAGACGCGCGTGCTCAACACCGCGGATCTGGAATACAACCTCGACACGCTGGAAGTGCGCCGCGGCGGCAAGCTGCTGCAGCTCAACCCGACCGCGCTGAAGATCCTGCAGTCGCTGATGGAAGCCGCGCCTGCGGTGGTCACGCGGCAGGAGCTGGAAACGCGTGTGTGGGGCGAAGAACTGCCGGACTCGGACAGCCTGCGCGTGCACATCCACGGGCTGCGCGCGGTCGTGGATAAACCATTCCCGATCCCGCTGATCCAGACGCGCCACGGCATCGGCTATCGTATCGCTGCCCCGGAAAGCACGAACGGTCAATAAGTGCCTGAAAATCCAGTGCCTTCGCGTGCCCGTCCGCGGGCGCGTTACCGGCGACGCCTGCGCAGCCGCATCATCCTGGCGTTCGTGCTGCTGGGGTTCGGGCTGACGGCGCTGTTCGCGTTCGCGACCAACTGGACACGCAACCGCGTGGAGAACCAGCTGGTCGAAGACCTGATGAACCGCAACATCGAGCAGGCGGCGCAGCAGTTCCAGCAGGACCCGGACAACCCGCAGTTCGCGGTCGACCAGATCCGCGCATTCGTCTATACGTCCGACAAGTTCGACTCGGTGCGCGAGAACCGCCCGGAGTGGTACCGCCTGTCCGACGGCATCACGACGATCACGGGCACCGACGAGCTCGGTAATCCGATGGCGTACAAGCTCGCGGTGCGGAAGACGCCGCAGGCCTGGTTCTTCCTTGCCTATGACATGAGCCAGGCGTCGCGCGGCGAGGCGCAGTTCAACCGCACGATCTACGGCTCGGTGGTGGTGTTCACGCTGCTGTCGTTGCTGGTGGGGTGGTGGGCTGCGTCACGCGTCATGAGTCCGGTGTCGGAACTCGCGCGGCGGCTCAAACGCTCCGGTCGCAGCGCGCAGCCCGAGGCGCTGGCGAGCCATTTTTCCGATGACGAAGTGGGCCAGCTGGCTGCCGCGCTGGACGATTACGCCGCGCGCCTGACGCAGGTCGTGCAGCGCGACCGAGAGTTCAACGCTGATGTCAGCCATGAGCTGCGCACGCCGCTTGCGGTGATCAAGGGCGCCGTCGAGTTGCTGCTGTCCAGGCCGGAACTCGATGAGAAGACCCGCAGCCGCCTGTTCCGCATCCAGCGCGCCGAGCAGCAGTGCACGGACCTGATCAGCGCGCTGCTGCTGCTGTCGCGCAACGAGCGTGGCCACGGGCACACCGACATCGCGCGCCTCGCCGAGCAGCTGCTCGACATGCACCGCGCGCAGCTGGGCGGCAAGGCATTGCAACTGCGCATGGAAGGGCCGCGCGGGCTGACGGTGGATGCGCCGGAAGCGGCGGTCGCCGTTGCGCTGGGCAACCTGATCGGCAACGCGGTGAAGTACACGCCTTCGGGCGAGGTGCTGGTGCGGCTGTATGCGGACTTGGTCGAGGTGATCGATTCCGGCCCGGGCCTGAGCAACGAGGATGCGGCGAAGCTGTTCGAACGCGGCTATCGCGGCACGCATGCGGGCCATTCGCAGGGCGGCGGCATTGGCCTGTCGATCGTGCGTCGCCTGTGCGAACTCTACGGCTGGGACGTGCGCGTCAAGCCGGGCGTCGAACGTGGCGTGGTGGCGACGTTGAGGTTCTCGGCGCGCGGCTTCGAGGTGGCGGAGACCACGCCGCGCGGGCAAATGTCGTAATCGCGGCAATCGGCGTGCATCGATGCCGTGCACCGCGTGGGTCGAACGCTGGGTGTGCAATGCACGAGCGCTTGGCTGCGCTCGATTCACTGCTGCCTGTGCGAATTCGCGATGAAATCGCCGCTGGTGCGTACACGCCGATCGTCGTCGGCGGTCAGTCGGCGAAGGTCTTCCCTATACGATTCGCTCCGTCAGCCGGCCACTCACCGGCTGACGGGTCGGCATCACTCAGAGCGGATCGAGCCAGCCGTAGGTGTCGGGTGTGCGCCCGTCGAACAGGCCGAAGAACAGATCCTGGATCTGCCGCGTGACCGGGCCGGGCTTGCCGGCGCCGACCTGCTTGCCGTCGACCGAGCGGATCGGCGTGATTTCCGCCGCGGTGCCGCACATGAACAGCTCGTCGCACAGGTACAGGTATTCGCGCGGCAGGTCGCGTTCGACCACGGTCAGCCCGGCGTCGCGCGCAAGGGTAATGATCGTGTTGCGCGTAATGCCGTTGAGCAGCGCCGCGCTGACTGGCGTAGTGTGCAGCGCGCCATCGAACACGAGGAACAGGTTCTCGCCTGCGCCCTCGCTCAGAAGGCCGGTCGAGGCCAGCGCGATGCCTTCGCCGAAGCCGAGCCGCCGCGCTTCGCGTGCGATCAGCTGGCCCGAAAGGTAGTTGCCGCCCGCTTTTGCGCCTGCGGGAATCGTGTTCGGCGCAAAACGCTGCCAGCTCGACACGCAGGCGTCGATGCCGGCTTCCAGCACGCCTTCGCCCAGATACGGGCCCATGAACCACGTGGCCACCGATACGTCGATCGGCGTATCCGCCGACAGACCGAAGCCGCCAAGGCCGCGGTACGCGAACGGACGCAGATAGGCCTTGGACAGGTCATTGCGGCGGATCACCTCGTGGCACGCGGCATTGAGCTGCTCGAGCGTGTACGGGATCTGCATGTCGTAGATCTTCGCCGACGCGAACAGGCGCTTGTTGTGGTCGTTGAGGCGGAAGATCGCCGGGCCGCTCGGCGTTTCGTAGCAGCGGATGCCCTCGAACACCGAGGAGCCGTAATGCAGCGCATGCGACATGACGTGCGTGGTCGCGTCGGCCCAACGCTTGATCTCGCCGTTGTGCCAGATCCATTCGGGGTATTGCATGCGCGAATTCCGTGTCTGAAAGCGCGTCATTCTGCCTGTTCGGCCGCTTGCGTGCCGCGGGTCCCCGCCGCGTCGCCGCGCGCGGCAAAGTCCGGCCTCAGCCGCGCAGCCACCAGCAGCCGAAATAGCGGTGCAATCCGAACACCGCGCGCGCGGGCGTGCTTCCGTTCGCAAGCGTCTGTTCGATGCGCAGGGCGACGGGCGCCTGGCTGACGGTGGTCTGCGGGTAATAATCGCCATCGCTGCCGTCCGGACCGCGCGGCATCACCGGCACCACGTCCACGAGTGGCCGCTGCGCGATCGCCGCAAGCCGCGGCACGACCGCATACGCCTGCGCGCTCGACATGCCGGCCCAGTGGTACACGCCGAGCAGGCGGTTCGCATCGCCGGAGGTGATCGCCATAGTGACTTCGAATTGCAGGTCCTGCAGCGTGCGCGCACAGCCCGTGCGCAGCAGCGCGCGCCCCGGAAGCGCGGCAGACGGAGCCTGTTCGATGGCCCCGATGTCGTCGCAGCGGCGGTCGGTGTAGATCGTCGCGCCTTCCGGCGAAACACATCGCCGCACCTGCGCGCGCACGTCATCCGCGACGCAGAGGCATAGACCGGCGAGTGCGGCCTTGAGGAATAAATGCATGCCTGCAGCCTAGCGCCCGGCGACGGGCCGGGACAGCCCACGCCGCGACATGTTCAGCGCTCCCGGCGCCGCTGCGCTCAGAACTGGACGAAATAACAGCCCGCATAGCGCTGCACGCGGAAGTCGACGACCTCCAGCGCGGTGCCGCGTCCGAACGTCACCTGCATCACGCCGGCGGCGCCTTCCAGAGCCGCAGCGCCCGATGCATCAGCCAGTTGCATGCTGCCCGGGCCAATCTGCGCGTCGAAATACTCGACGTTCTGCAGCGGCTGCCGTGCGAGGCGGTCCAGCCGGACGAGCAGCGGCTGCGCCTGCCGATGCGACTGGCCGACCCAGTGGTAGCTCTCGGCGATGCGGTTCACGTCCGCGAGCGCGAGCGAGCCCTGCAGGTCCATCGACAATTGCGTGGGCGTCTTCGCGCAGCCCGAGGCGGGGGAGCGACGACCGACCGGCGCCAGCATCGACGGCGCGGCAATGTCGGCGAGCGCATCGGGATCGGCCTCGAACCTGCGTTCGTTCGCAAGGCGCGTGATGAGCTCGCCCGACATCGGCACCGCTTTCGCGCCGAGCAACGCGCAGGAGCGGTCGGTATAGACCACGCCGCCGCTCGCCGATTGGCAGCGCTGGATCCCGGTCGCCGCATGGGCGCCCGGGGTGATCGGCAGGGCCGTGGCCACGAGCGTCAGTGCGGCAGCAACGAGCGGCAGGGTTTTCATGGCACACCCGCATAAGGACCGGATGGCTCGATCCTGCTCGCGCTGACGTCAA
>CADCUA010000449.1 GCA_902805755.1 uncultured Lysobacter sp. | reverse complement strand
TTGTCCGCAGGCGTAAGGCTCGCGCTGGCCATGGGCATGCTGTCGGTCGCAGGCGTCGCCAGAGCGCAGACGCAGCAGCCGGCCCAGCCCCAGGCCCAGGAGACGGAGGCTACCCAGCTCGACACCGTCTCCGTCCTCGGCTCGCGCACCAAGCCGCGTTCCGAAGCCACGTCGGCCGTGCCGATCGACATCATCGATGGCGAGGAGTTCCACAACCAGCCGGCAGTCGACGTGCTCGACAAGATGCGCACGATGATCCCGTCGTTCAACGTCAGCACCATCCCGATCGACGACGCCGCGACGCTCGTGCGCCCGGCGAACCTGCGCGGCCTGCCGCCGGACAACACACTGGTGCTGGTCAACGGCAAGCGCCGCCACCGCGCCGCCGTCATCACCTTCCTCGGTCACGGACTGTCCGACGGCTCGCAGGGTCCGGACATCTCGGTGTTCCCCTCGCTCGCGCTCGAGCAGGTCGAAGTGCTGCGTGACGGCGCAGCCGCGCAGTACGGCTCCGACGCGATCGCGGGCGTCATCAACTTCGGCCTCAAGCGCCTGGACAAGGGCGGTGCGGTCGAAGCGTTCGGCGGCCAATACTACGAAGGCGATGGCTTCACCCAGCAGTACAGCGCCCAGGTCGGCATGCCGCTGACCGAGAATGGTTTTGCGACGTTTACCGCCGAATGGCGCAGTGCCGACGCAACCTCGCGCAGCGTGCAGCGCGACGACGCTGCCGCCGTTGCCGCCGCCGGTTATCCGGGCGTGCCGAATCCGGCGCAGATCTGGGGTTCGCCGGAAACGGAAAGCGATGGCAAGTTCGTTGCGAACCTGGGCCTGTCCACCGATGCGATGGACTTCTACCTGTTCGGCAACTACGCCAGACGCGAGGTCATCGGCGGCTTCTATTACCGCAACCCGACGACGCGCAACGGCGTGTACTCCAACGACGGTGGCCAGACCGCGCTGATCGGCTCGCTCAATGGCGCGCCCTGTCCGACCATCGCGCTGCGCGATGCGGCCGGCAATCTGATTCCGTATTCGGTGGTCGGTCCGCAGGTCACGGCATTGCCCGCCAACTGCTTCTCCTTCCTGTCCAGCCTGCCCGGCGGCTTCACGCCGAACTTCGGCGGCGAGATGGAAGACCGCGCGGTAACCGCGGGCATCAAGGGCATCTGGGGCAACACCTGGGATTGGGACCTGAGCCTGTCTTACGGTCGCAACGACATCGATTTCTCGATCGTCAACACGGTCAACGCGTCGCTCGGACCGAACCAGCCGGCCGGTGCAAGCTTCAACCCGGGCGGCAACGTGCAGACCGAGCGCGGCATCAACTTCGACGTCGGTCGCGACATCGAAACCGGCTTCACCTTCGAACCGATCGGCCTGGCGATCGGTGCGGAGTGGCGCGAGGAAGAGTTCGAGATCATCGCCGGCGACGCGCCGTCCACCGCGATCGGCCCGCTGACACCGCAGGGCTTCGCACTGGGCTCCAACGGCTTCAACGGCTTCAATCCGCGCACCGCAGGCAGCTTCAGCCGCAGCAACTGGGCGATCTATGCCGATGCCGAGGCGCGTTTCACCGAGCAGCTGCTGCTGGCCGCCGCGGTGCGTCACGAGGACTTCAGCGACTTCGGTGGCACCACGAACTGGAAGCTGACGGGTCGCTACGACTTCACTCCGGCGTTCGCGATCCGCGGCGCGTTGAATACCGGCTTCCGCGCGCCGACGCCGGGCCAGTCCAATGCGGAGCAGGTGACCACGTCGTTCATCAACGGCCAGCTGCGTGATACCGCGATCCTGTCGCCAACCAACCCGATCGCCGCGTTCTACGGCGCCGAGCCACTCCAGCCCGAGGAATCACGCAACGCCTCGCTCGGCGTGGTGTGGAACCAGGACAAGTGGCTGTTCACCATGGACGCGTATCGCATCCAGACCGAAGGACGCATCGCGTTGAGCGCGTTCTTCACGGTGACCCCGGAGGACCGCGCGGCCCTGGTCGCAGGCGGCAATCCGGAGGCGGCTTCGATCTCCGAGGTGCAGTTCTTCGTCAACGATTTCGACACCACGACCACCGGTGTCGATCTCGTGACCAGCTACGAGAGCGAACTGTTCGGTGCGACGACCACGTACTCGCTGGCTGCGAACTGGAACCGGACCGAAGTCGACAACTTCACCCCGGGCATCATCACGCCGATCCGCATCCAGAAGCTGGAGGAGTCGTTGCCGCGGACCAAGGGTTACTTCAGCATCAACCACCAGCGTGAGGTCTTCAACGCGAACGTGCGCGTGAACTACTACGGCTCGTTCTTCTAGGACCATCTGGACAGCGGCGAATTGCCGATCTACGGCGAGAGCGCGGTGACCG
>CADCUA010000448.1 GCA_902805755.1 uncultured Lysobacter sp. | reverse complement strand
GCATCAATGATCCCGAGAACCAGCAAGCGATCGATCATGACATCGACGAGGCTATCTGGGAGGAAATGGAAACCGGGCTGCGCCACAATGGCCGTCTGACGTCCAATTACCTGATGCTGATGGCGCTTGGCGGGATCATCGCCGCTGTGGGTCTGGTTTCTCCGGTGCACCATCAGGTCATCGCATTCGTGGCTGCGTCGATCATTGCCCCCGGTCTCGAGCCGCTTGCCAAGCTCCCGTTGGGTATCGTGCTGCGGCGGGCGGACGTGGCCTGGGTGGGCGCCAAGGCTTCGCTTGTGGGTTACGCCGTGCTTGCGCTCGCGGCGGCCGTGACGTTCAGGCTGTTGCTGGCGTTCGGTGAAGCGGACCCCGCGACGTTTCTGGAGCACGAGGCGACGGTGAGCCTGATGAATCCCACGCTCAAGGAGCTGATGGTTTCTTTGGCGGCTGCAGCGGCCAGCATCCTGATGTACCTCGCGTATCGGCGCAACGTGATTGCCGGTCCGTTGATCGCACTGATTCTGATACCCGCGGCGTCGGCCGTCGGTATGAGCGTGGCGATAGGCGAATGGACGCATGCGGGACAGATCGCGAAGCGTCTGGGCATCGACATGGCAATGGTCGTCGGCACCGGCCTGGTGTTGATCTACGCCAAGCAGAAGCTTGTTCACAAGCGTGAGCCGCTGCGCTGACGACGTAGCAGATGCGTAGCTGCGACTGCGATGCAGGGTGCGCGTTACAGCAGCGCAATGGAAACGCCAGGCGCGCGAAGGCGGCTGGCGATAGCCAATCAGTACCCTTCGAATATGTCGTCCAGATCAACCGCCTAGGGGATGCAGGAATCGAATCCAGCTCTTGGACGTTGAAGCTGATTCCTCTGCCGTGGCTATCAGCGTGTGCGTCGACACTGCCGGCTGCCGGCTGGCGGCGGGCAAGGCGTGCGGTTCAGAGCAACTCGTTGATGCTGTACGCCGCATAGCCCTTCACCTTGTGCCAGAGGCCGCGCTGGCGCCATGCATCGAGCGTGACCTCGATTGCGTCCGACGCGTAGCGTTCGAAGATCGCGTCGAGCTGGCCGGCCAGGCTGCGGTCGAGAACTCCAAGCGTGATCTCGTCGTTCGTCTCGAACGAGCGGTCGTCGAAGTTGGTCGAGCCCACGGCGCTCCACACGCCATCGATCGTCATCGCCTTCTGGTGCAGCAGCGCGTGCGGGTATTCGAACAACCGCACGCCGGCGCGCAGCAGGCGTTCGAAGTTGCGGTGGCCAGCGTGCTGCACCAGCGGATTGTCCGAGCTGTCGACCGATGGCATGAGCACGCGCACGTCCACGCCGCGGGCGACCGCCTCGCCTAGCGCGATGATCGTGCCTGGCTCGGGAATGAAGTAGGGATTCTGGATCCAGAGTCGCTTGCGGGCGAGGCAGATCGCCGCGCAGTAGAACAGCTTTGCCGACGACGCCGAACCCTCGGGTTTGACGAACGCGGCATGGACGAGGAGATTTCCGGCTCGCGGCAGTGGGGGAAACACCGCGTCCCCCGCGAACATCTCGCCGGTCTGGCCTACCCAGTTCTCGCTGAAGGCTGCCTGCAGCGCATGCACGACCGGCCCGCGCAGGCGCAGGCTGATGTCGGTCACGCCGCCGCAGCCGATTTCCTGCGTCCAGTAATCGACGATGCAATGGCCGCCGACGAACGCCTCGCGGCCGTCGACGACCACGATCTTGCGATGGGTACGGGCGTTGAGTACGCCCAGGCGATGCAGTGAGCGCTTGTTGTAGAACTCGACGTGACAGCCAGCTGCCTGGAGCTGCCGGGCGATCGCCCCGCGTACCTGCTTGCCACCGATCGCGTCGAGCAGCACCCGCACCGTGATACCGGCACGGGCGCGTTCCTCGAGCGCCGCGGTCACGCGCTGGCTGAGGGCGCCATCTTTCCAGAGGTAGGTTTCGAAGTGCACGGTGTAGCGCGCGGTGCCGATGCTGGCCAGCAGGGCATCGAAGAACGCCGCGTTCTCGAGCAGTTCCACCGCGTTGCCGTCGATTGGCGTGGCGAGCGACAGGCCGGCCAGCGATGGCACCAGTTCGTCGATCGGTTGCCCGGAACGCAGCCGCATCTGCGGGTTTCGATGGCCACGCACCGACCACAGAGCCACCCCGAGCACGATGACCGGCGCGCCCAGCAGCAGTGCGAGAGTGGTCGGTTCGACGTGCTCGAGCATCGGTGCCTTCGGAACGAAGAGAGGCACATCAGGGCACCGGCACCGTGATGGACGCGCGATCCAAGTTCCCGCTTTCAAGGTTCAAGTTGCTGGGCGGTTGCGCATCGGCAATCCATGAACACTGCGCCCGCTGGTCAAGGGGCGCGTCGCGAGTGCC
>CADCUA010000447.1 GCA_902805755.1 uncultured Lysobacter sp. | reverse complement strand
TCGTGCGTCGTTTGCGTGCCAGCGGTCACGGGCACCGAGGCCGACAGCGGCAGGGCAAGCGCGAGTACGAGCGCCGCGACAGACACCACCGCGGCCGTCGCGCGGACGCGCGGCGAGCGCATCACAGGCCGACGGCCGTGCAGCCACAGCGCGAACGCCAACGCCGTCAGCGCGGCAAGCAACCACGCCATGCCCAGCGGCGAGGTCTGCTCGCCATACACCCACAGCAGCCAGACCACGGTCAGATACAGCGGGAACGCGAGCAGCTGGCGGAAGCCTTCCAGCCAAGGCCCTGGGCGCGGCAACGCGCGCGCTAGCGCCGGGATGAGCCCGAGCAGCAGCATCGGCGCAGCCAGCCCGAGGCCGAGCGCGGCGAACACCGTTAGCGCCGCTGCAGCCGGCTGTGCCAATGCCCAACCGAGCGCCGTGCCCATGAACGGTGCGGTGCACGGGCTCGCAACGACGACCGCAAGCGCCCCGGTGAAGAACGACGCGCGCGCACCGTGGCCTTCCGTCAGCCGCTGGCCGGCGCCCATGAAGCGCCCACCGAACTCCCAGACGCCGGAGAACGACAGCGCCATCGCGAACAGCAGCAACGCGACGCCTGCGACGAAGCGCGGCTCCTGCAACTGAAAGCCCCAGCCGAGCTGCTGGCCGCCCGCACGCAGTGCGAGCAGCACGCCCGCGAGCAGCAGGAACGTCGCAACGACGCCCAGCGTGTACCAGCCGCCATGCCGGCGCAGTTCGGCGCGATCGTCGGCCGAGCCCAGCGCGCCCATCGCCTTGATCGACAGGATCGGGAACACGCATGGCATCAGGTTGAGGATCACACCGCCGATGAAGGCCAGTAGCAGCGCCGGCAACAGGGTGAGCGGTTCGACGGCGTCGCCAGACAGCGCCGTGCCTGCGGCTGCCGGCGAAGCAGACAACGGTGTGCCCGTGCTCGCAGCGCCCCCTGCGATACGAGCGGCAAAACGCCACGCGGTGCCGTCACCATCGACCGCGACCAGCGCAACGTCCGCCGGCAGTGTCGTGAAGTATTCGCTCTTCGGCCAGCGCGCCTGCCAGCCGTCAGCCGTTGCCTGCCACTGCGGCTGCGCGGCATTGGCGACGACCTGCGCCGTCTCTGGAAACCATTGCCACTGCGCAGGCGTTGCGGCGGCATCGAGACCCCGCAGCGTCAGGGTGATCGCATCGGCGCCGTCCGCGACCGAAAGCGTTGCCGCCGACGCGCGTGGCAGGTCGGCGCGTGCCGCGGCGAAATCGTCCGTCCAGCGTGCATCGACGACAGCGTTCGCTGCGACCGGAAGCTCGAACGCGTATTCGGCCTTGCCGGGAATGCATTCGACCTCGCAGATCAGCCAGTTCGCCGTCGCGCGCACCGGCAGTGACTTTCCCGCGTAACCGGCCGGAATCGTGAGCGAGATCGGCAGCAGCCGGCGCCCGCTGTAGCCGAAGTTGACGATGTCGGACAGCTCGAAGCGCTGCGGATGCGGCCACGCGATCGGCTCGGCAACGACGCCGGCCGGCAGCGTGAGCTCGAGCTGCGTTGCCAGCCCCGAATCCCCACCGTTGCGCCAGTACGTGTGCCAATGCGGATCGTGCTCCAGCAGAAGCCCGAGCGTCAGCGTTCTGCCGGGCACCGCTGCGGTCGTCTCGGCGACCAGCTGTGACTGCAGGTGATCGGTACGCACCGGTGGCGACGACGAGATGGCGGTTGCCGGCGCCAGCAGCGCGGTGAGCAGGATCAGCGGAGCAGGTAGGCGGATCATGCGGGCTGCGGTCCAGGTCGGTCGAGAACGTGGTGGAAGTACGTGAACGCGGGTGGAAGGCGCTGCCGTGGCTTTGGTCGTCCTGACGCTAGTCGCGTCGAAGCCGTTCACCACCTGCCAAAGGTCAGGGGTGCACCCGTGCGCTGCGGCGGCAACAAAGGAAGGGCGGCCGGCCATGCCATGTTGATTTGCTCCGTCCGGTCTGTCCGCACGCGTCGCAATCGGCGCGGCAATGGGCGGCTGAGAAGGAGGACCGATAAAGCGCGGATCAGGGCCGCTATCCGTCGGCAGCCGAGTCCGCCCCACGCCCCAGCCATGCATGCGCTGTTGGTCGCCGTTGAAGCGCATCAGCGTGCCGGCTCGAATGTCGAAACGTTCGCCACGCGCACCCACGTATCGCCGCGCTTTTCGTAGGTCATGATGCCGGCGTAGACAAAGTTCTGTTCTTTCGCCTTGGCGGCCGCATCGGCCTGCGTGCGCCTGACCTTGAGGCGGACAATCATCCACGCCATCGAGCCGTCCGCTGACACGCGGATTATCGGAGCCACCATGTCCTCCCACTGGAGGTAGGTGGCCCCTTTGAAATATCGCGTGAAGTGCCTG
>CADCUA010000446.1 GCA_902805755.1 uncultured Lysobacter sp. | reverse complement strand
CGTCGCGACGTGGCCGAACTCAAGCGCCAGCTCGCGCAGCTTTCGCGGCAGAACAAGAGCCTGCAGAAGAATCGCGATGTTGCGCCCGCCGAGCCGCAGACCGAAGGTGCAAACCACCGCTTTGTTGCAAAAGGTCTGAAATCGCTGCGCGCCCGCCTCGGGCTGTCGGCGGCGCAATTCGGCAAGCTGGCCGGCGTCAGTGGCCAGTCGATCTACAACTGGGAAACCGGCAAGGCCGTTCCACGCAAGTCGCAGATGGCCGCACTCGCCGAACTGCGCTCCATCGGCAAGCGCGAGGCACAGGCGAGGCTCGACGGATCAGCCGGCTGAGCACAGGCGGCAATCCGCGCTACGGATGGCGCTGGTCTCCTGCAAACGTCGACGTTTCCGGTAGATGCTGCTGATTCGCGAAGATCCTTGCACAGGCATGGCGGCTTGGCCCTGTGCAGCACGAATTACCTCACAGCCGGGGCGCGACCTGCGTGCGCAGGTACGAAACCCCTCGCGCAACCCTTGCGCAGGTGAAGTCCGGACGCGGGCCTCACGGACCGCCCATCCAGTGCAACAGCAGGTCTGACTTGAATGTCCGAATCCACGCAATCTCCAATGCGCCTCGATAGACACGTCGCGATGCTGCTTGGATGCTCGCGTACCGACGCGCAGCAGTACATCGAGGGCGGCTGGGTATCGGTGGACGGCGAAGTCATCGAAGAGCCGCAGCATGAGATCGCAGGCGCACGCGTCGAGGTCGCACCCGATGCGCGTCTGGAGCCTACGGAACCTGCAACCGTTCTGCTGCATAAGCCGGCGGGCGTCGCGTTCCAGGACGCCGCTGCGCTCGTCACGCGCGAGAACCGCGCCGAAGGCGACGTGTCGGGGATCCGCATGCTGAAGCGGCACTTCCAGCGCCTCACGCCGTTGATGCCGCTGTATGACGAAGCGAGCGGGCTCGTCGTGCTCAGCCAGGACGGTCGCGTCTGGCGCAGGCTGACCGAGGACTATGCGCTGCTCGAGCAGGAATTCGTGGTGGAGGTCTCCGGCGAGATCGCCGAGAACGGCCTGGAACGTCTTTCACGCGGGGTGATCTACCAGCGCCGCGTGCTGCAGCCATGCAAGGTCAGCTGGCAGAACGAAATCCGTTTGCGTTTCGCGATCAAGGACGTGCAGCCCGGCCAGCTGCGGCACATGTGCCAGCAGGTCGGCCTGGAGGTCGTTTCGATCCGTCGCCTGCGCATCGGCCGCATCAGCCTGGCAAAAATGCCGGTCGGGCAATGGCGCTACCTGCCGGTGACGGAACGGTTCTAGGGCACTGCGGCCGGATCAGTAGCGAAGCGGATAACCGCATCGCAACGCCGGCCGAGTTATTTTCTGCCGATGACGCCATCGCATTCGTACGAACATACATCGCACACCGGGAGCGCTGCGGAGCGCCGCCCGATTGCAAACGCCCTGGATTGCAGCGTGCAGTCGCCTATGCGGGGGCCTAACCCGGTAGCGGCTCAGGGCGGCACAAGCCACCCACGTTCCGCTTGGAACACGCGGTGGTATCGCAACACCGCCACGGTACTCGCCGCGCTTGTCGTCACCCTTGCCGCGGGCTGCATGGGCGAACAGAAGCCGAAGCCGCCCTCGCCCGCCGAGGTGCGCGCGCAGATCACCCGGCTGCTGCCGGCAACACTCCCGGATCGAAAAGCCTGGGCAACCGACATCTACGCCGCATTCGCCTCGCTGGAGATCGAGCCCACGACGCAGAACCTGTGCTCCGCCCTGGCGGTGACCCAGCAGGAATCGACGTTCACCCCCGACCCCGTCGTGCCCGGGCTGGCGAAGATCGCGCGCGGCGAGATCGAGCGCCGCGCCGAGCGGCTGCACATTCCGCAGTTGCTCGTGCGCGCCGCGCTGCAGCTCGAGTCGCCGAACGGCCGCACCTGGGACGAGCGCCTGTCGGCAGTGCGCACCGAGAAGGAATTGAACCAGATCTTCGAGGAGCTCATCGACGGCGTGCCCATGGGCCGCCGCCTGTTCTCCGGCGCGAACCCGGTGCGGACCGGCGGCCCCATGCAGGTGAGCATCGCGTTCGCGGAAGCGCATGCGAGCGACCGCCCCTACCCTTACCCGGTGGAAGGTTCGATCCGGCAGGAAGTGTTCACGCGACGCGGCGGCATGTATTTCGGCATCGCCCACCTGCTGGGTTATCCGACGTCGTACGAGAAGCCGCTGTACCGCTTCGCCGACTTCAACGCGGGCTGGTATGCAAGCCGCAACGCGGCGTTCCAGAACGCGGTCAGCATCGCCTCGGGCATTCCGCTCACACTGGACGGCGACCTTATCCGCCATCGGGCAGACGACGACGGAAGCGACACCGGGCAGACGGAAATCGCAGTGCGTTCGATTGCGCGCGCCCATTGGGACATGAGTGATTCCCAGGTGCGTCGCGCGCTCGCGAAGGCAAATCGGCTCGACTTCGAGGACACCGACCTCTACAAGCACGTGTTCGAGCTGGCGGACGAGACCGCGGGCCGCAAGCTCCCGCGCGCCGCGATGCCGCGCATCACGCTGGAGAGCCCGAAGATCACGCGCAAGCTCACTACCGAGTGGTTCGCGACGCGCGTGGATCGGCGCTACAAACAATGTATGGCGCGCGCCACGCAGTAGGACGCGCGGAACCGGCTTCGGGTAGCGAGCCCGCGACTCCTGACGGCGCCGTTGCACTGCACGCATGGGCCACGCGATTTAGCGATTCCCGCATCCGGCGCGTTCGCATCGCGTCGGTCGTCGGGCACTGCTTACAGGGCGGTACCGGCCGGGACAACGACACCGCATCCGGTGCCACCGCACTTGGCCGAACAGCACGGCGAATGAGTCGCATCGGGACATTCGCATCCTTCCGCTGCAGGGCACGGAGAGTCGCGAACGTTGGCGCGGCGCCTCACGCACACTGTGTCCGACACGCCGGTTCTATTCGCGAACGATTCCTGCCGAAGCGCTCGCTGCCGGAGATTGCTCACGCCTGAACACGCAGCGGTCGGGCCCGATTAACAAAAGCTTCGCGCCACGCACACGCCGCGATACCGATCCGGGCTGCGACATTCAGCCTACGGACAGGATATGAAAAGTTTCTGCCCGAGCCGCACGGACCCGCAGAAGACCCTGCCCCAGCCGTGCAATCCGCATCGACGTGAACGCACCCTCGGAGGTCCAGATGTCCGCTGCATCAGGAAAGGTACCGGCTACCCTGCACGCACTTGCCGCCGCAACACTACTTGTCCTTGCACCGATCGGCACCGCCGACGCCGCGGACTTCCGGGTGTCTGCGCGTCCCGTCGAGGGGCAGTACATCGTCGTGCTGAAGGACGACGCAGCATCGTTGGCGAGCGAGCGTTCGAACCGTCCGCAGGTCGCGTCGGTCGCGAGCGAAATGGCGCGCACGCACCGTGCGAACCTGGTCCGCAGCTACAACCGCGTGCTGCGCGGTTTCGTGGTGAAGGCGTCCGACGAGGCGCTCGCGCGGCTGCTGGCTGACAAGCGAGTGGCCTATGTCGAGGAAGACGGCCTCGTGCAGGCGTCGGCCACGCAATCCAATGCCACCTGGGGCCTGGACCGCACCGACCAGCGTGATCTGCCGCTGAGCGGAACCTACACCTACGACACCACCGCATCGACGGTGCACGCCTACATCATCGACACCGGCGTTCGCGCAAGCCACGCCGACTTCGGGGGCCGCGTGAGCGGCGGCTACACGGCGATCAGCGACGGACGCGGCACGAACGACTGCAATGGCCACGGCACGCATGTGGCGGGTACAGTCGGCGGCGCGACCTGGGGTATCGCGAAAGGTGTGCAACTGCATCCGATCCGCGTGCTCGACTGCAACGGCTCGGGTACGAACTCCGGCGTCATTGCCGGCGTGGACTGGGTCACCTCCAACCACGTCAAACCGGCGGTCGCGAACATGAGCCTGGGCGGCGGCGCCTCCAGCGCGCTGGACACCGCCGTCAACAACTCGATCAACGCGGGCGTGACGTATGCGGTGGCCGCCGGCAATGACAATGCCGACGCGTGCAACTACTCGCCCGCACGCGTGGGCGCCGCGTTGACCGCGGGGTCGTCCACGTCGTCGGATGCGCGTTCGTCGTTCTCGAACTTCGGATCGTGCATCGACCTGTTCGCGCCCGGCTCGTCGATCATGTCCGCGTGGTACACGGGCGACACGGCCACCAACACGATCAGTGGCACGTCGATGGCGTCGCCGCACATCGCCGGCGTCGCCGCGCTGTACCTTGCAACCAACCCCGGCGCCACGCCGAGCCAGGTCAACACCGCGCTCATCAACGCGGCAACGCCCAACAAGATCACCGACCCGAAGGCCTCGCCGAACCGGTTGCTGTACTCGTTCTTTGATGGCGGCGGTGGTGGCGGTGGCGGAGGCGGCACGACGCTCACCAACGGCGTCGCGGTCACCGGGCTCGCGGCCAGCACAGGCAACTCGCTGGTCTACACGATGACGGTGCCAGCCGGCGCCAGCAACCTGAAGTTCGTGATCAGCGGTGGCACCGGCGATGCCGACCTGTACGTGAAGTTCGGCAGCCAGCCGACGGACACGTCCTACGACTGCCGCCCGTACCTGAGCGGAAACGCCGAAACCTGCAGCTTCGCGACCCCGGCCGCGGGCACCTGGTATGTGCGCGTCAAGGCGTACTCGTCCTTCTCCGGCCTGAGCCTGACGGGCAGCTACGGCACGAGCAGCGGCGGCACGCAGACGTACACGAACGGCACCGACCTGGCGATTCCCGATCGCGGCACGGTTGAGAGCCCGATCGCGGTGTCCGGCCGCACGGGCAGCGCGCCTTCGGACGCGAAGGTCGCGGTCGATATCCGCCACACCTATCGCGGCGACCTCACCATCGATCTGGTCGCACCGGACGGCTCGACCTACCGCCTGAAGAACAGCAGCAGCTCTGACAGTGCCGACAATGTGCAGGCCACGTACACAGTGAACCTGAGCACCGAAGCGCTCAATGGCACCTGGAAGCTTCGTGTGGCCGACGTCTACTCCGGAGACACCGGCTACATCAACAGCTGGAGCGTGACTTTCTAGAGTTGACGTCGCGAACGAATTTTGGACAAACCCCGGCTTCGGCCGGGGTTTTTCTTTTCGGCTGCAACGCGGCATTCGCGCTGGCGCAGTAAATGGGC
This sequence comes from uncultured Lysobacter sp., assembly GCA_902805755.1. Classification (GTDB taxonomy): domain Bacteria; phylum Pseudomonadota; class Gammaproteobacteria; order Xanthomonadales; family Xanthomonadaceae; genus Cognatilysobacter. The sequence goes on along the minus strand of CADCUA010000446.1, from coordinate 1,632 downwards.
GACCCGTTGCAAGCCATCGCCGCGGTAGTGCTGCTCGCCGCCTGACCAGGCACGCGCATCGCGTGGGGGGCTTCCGCTTGGGGTTCCGGCTGCTCGGATGCGCCGCGTATCTGGAACTCGTCGGTGCCCCACTTGAATGCACCGGCTAGCGCAGTCCCTACGCGACCGCGTTTCACACGCGCTCGAGCACAAAGAACATCGGCTGCACGAAATACCGCGAATCCATCGCGCCCAGCAGACAATCGCGATCCACACGACGGAATACATCGTGCATCGGGAGTGTGTCGTAGATCATCGTCGCGCTGGACATTGTGCGGTACGTCGTCATGCGCAGCCGCGCTGACGGCTTCTTCGTCGACATCAACGGTTTTGCCAGATGGAACGCAGCGCGCGCAAGCCGGCTGCGCTGCAGGCGCAGTCGCGCTGCAAGTTGTACCGGGATGAATTTTGGATTGACCGCGATACGGCGGCCACGTCCGTGATTGAACAGCAACGGGTACGCCGACTCCGAATCGTCGAAGCGCTTTCCGTGCCAGCCGAAGCGTTCCAGCATTCCGTCCAGCGGGTGCCCCGTGTGGAGGCCATGCCCTTTCCACTCACCAATCATGTCGTCCAGCGACATTGCATCCAGCCCATCGAAGAAGCCCAGAACGTCGAACGTGGATGCACCGTCCCTAGCGGCGGCCGCGAGCCACAGGCGCCTCGTGTTGTCGCGCTTATCGACTTGGGAATGCATCGTCGAAGGTTCGCGCAGTTGCGGTTGGGAGGTGGGCCAGGCTCAGCAGCACGGGATCCGACATGGCTTGATCGAATGGCACGCTCATGACGAGTGCCCTGCACGAACAATCGAAAGACCGATCAGGCGCGAAACGACGACTGCGATGTAACCGATGCCGGCGATCTGCTCGAACATGACGAGCACACGTGCCTGCGCCCCAAGCGGAATGATGTCGCCATTGCCCACGCCGGACAGCGTGGAGAAGCTCAGGAACAGCAGTTCAAGCCACTCCCTGGGTCGCTCCGGATCTAGGGCACCGGTGAAACTGCCCGGATACCAGGCCTGGCATACGTAATACGCATAGGCAAAGCCCCAGGCCACGAGCGTAAAGGTGGCGCCCGATGCGTACAGTTCGTCGGTCGTGACGATATGGTCCCGCAACATGTATCGGATGAGGCTGGCGGCCGCATAGAAATACAGCGCGGATTCCAGCAGCGCCGACCAGGTTACGAGCGCCGGACGTTCGGTCACGATGGCGGCGGTGGACAGCGCGATCGCCGGTAAAGCGAGTGCCCAGGCAACCCAGTTCGCCGCCGGACTTTTACTCACGACCCAGACCGCCAGCGGAACCACGACGAGCGCGACTGCACCGAACAGCACACGGCCGGTGGAGGTATCGTCGATCACCGCGTAAAGCACCAGGCTCAGCAACTGCGCTGCGAGCAGCAGCGCCGAAGGATGTCGTCCAAGTTGTCGCCCGAGACCGTCGGCGACGACAGGTTCGCTCATGAGTTACGTCCTCAATGAAGTTGCATCAGCTTCCACACGCGATTGTGCCCGACGCATGCGGGCCGGATCCTGCAAGTGAGGGCTGTACGCGCGGGGATCGTGCGACGCGCCGGAAGCGGGTACAC
>CADCUA010000445.1 GCA_902805755.1 uncultured Lysobacter sp. | reverse complement strand
GCGCGTTTTCCTGGCTCGCGGGTGCCGCTGCGAACGTTGCTGTGCCTGCTCCATCCGTCGCCATCGTCCCTTCCCTTGTCCTGACACGGCCGCCCCGCCGAAACCCCCGGGCAACACGGACAACGCAACGGGCGGCAAGAAGCGGTCACGCCACGTTGACAGCCGATCCTTCATACGCGCGCTCGCGCTGCGGCGTGTCGTGCTCGAGGTGGTAGCGCTCGGCCGCCTCGACCTCGTTGCGGCTGCCCAGGAACACCGGCACGCGCTGGTGCAGGCCCGTCGGCTGCACCTCGAGCATGCGCTGGCGCCCCGTGCTCGCCGCGCCGCCGGCCTGCTCGACCAGCAGGCTCATCGGGTTCGCCTCGTACATCAGCCGCAGCTTGCCGCCCTTGGACGCGCACTTGGAATCGAGCGGATACGCGAAGATGCCGCCGCGCGTGAGGATGCGGTGCACATCGGCCACCATGCTCGCGACCCAGCGCATGTTGAAGTCCTTGCCGCGCGGGCCGTCCTTGCCGGCGAGCAGGTCGCCGACGTAGGCCTGCATCGGCGCTTCCCAGAAACGCTGGTTCGACATGTTGACGGCGAACTCCTTCGTCTCCTCGGGAATGCGCATGTTGCGCGTGGTCAGCATGAAGCTGCCGATCTCGCGGTCCAGCGTGAACGCATGCGTGCCGTGGCCGACGGTGAGCACGAGCATCGTGCTCGGCCCGTAGGTGCAGTAGCCGGCGGCGACCTGCGAGGTGCCGGGCTGCAGGAAGTCCGCATCGGTCGGCCCCTCGATGCAGTCCGGGCAGCACAGCACCGAGAAGATCGTGCCGACCGAAATGTTGACGTCGATGTTGCTGCTGCCATCGAGCGGATCGAACAGCAGCAGGTAGCGCCCGCGCGGGTAGTGATCGGGGATGCGCACGGCGTGGTCCATCTCTTCCGACGCGAGCGCGGCCAGGTGTCCGCCCCAGGCGTTCGCCTCGAGCAGGATCTCGTTGCTGAGCACGTCGAGCTTCTTCTGCGCTTCGCCCTGGATGTTGATGCTCGCCTCGCCGCCGCCGGCATCGCCGAGCACGCCGCCGAGCGCACCCTTGCCGACCGCGATCGAGATCGACTTGCAGGCGCGCGCGACGACTTCGATCAGCAGGCGCAGGTCCGGCTCGATATGGCCGGCGCGCTCGGATTCGATCAGAAAGCGGGTAAGCGATACGGAGGACGAGGCGACGGGGCTCGACGACATGGGCAACGGACCGGATGCGGGGAAGCCGGTATTGTCGCGCAGCCCGCCGTGACGAATGAATTACGCCGCTGCGCGTGCCGTGTTACGCGGCGTTTCGCACCCGGCCGCGCGGCGTCTGCCGACGCATCTCGCGCGCGAGGCTGTCGCGCGACAGTTGCAGCATCATGCGCGGGGCGTGTGGATCGGCGGCATCCATCACCCGCTTGGCCAGTTCGATCGCCTCGTGCACCAGCGTCGCGGCCGATTCGTTCAACAGCGCCGCGAGCCGGCAGGCCAGGCTGTCGAGTTGACGCTCCAGGTGCGGATCAACGCCCTGGCCCGCGCGGTGCAGCGCCTGGCCGATCACAGCATCGAACCGGTCGAACGTGTCCTGGAGAACATCGGCAGCAGTCATAAACGTCCAGCTGGAAGCATGTCGAGTGGACCGCCATGGTGCGCGGCACCTCGTGAGTTGCCTGTGGACCCGTTTGAACGCCGGCACATTCTGTATTTGCGACACGTCACAAACGCATGCGCCCGGTGCATCAGATCACGCGCAAGGTGATCGCCTTCAGCACCGCGCGCGTGCGGTCGCGCGTATCGAGCTTGTCGAGGATTGCCGAGACGTAGTTCTTCACCGTGCCTTCGGCGAGGAACATCGCACGCGCGATCTCCTTGTTCGAATAGCCGCCGGCCATCAAACGCAGCACCGCGACCTCGCGTTCGCTGAACAGCGCCAGCGGCGCGTCGCTGGCGTGATAGCGATAGCGCGCACGCACCGGGTCCGTGCTCACGGGCGCAAGCAATGTCTCACCGCATGACAGCCGCACGATTGCATCGCGCAGTTCCTCCGGCGCCGCGTCCTTGAGCAGAAACCCCTGCGCGCCCGCATCGCGCGCCTGCAGCAGCAGTTCGCTTTCATCGAACGTGGTGAGCAGCAATACCGGCGTCGCATCGCCGCGCTCGCGCAGCGATCGCACCATCGCAATGCCATCGAGCCCCGGCATGCGGATGTCGCTGAGCACGACATCGACCGGCTGCATCGCCAGTTGTGCAAGCAGTGCAGCGCCGTCCTCGGCCTCGAATGCGATCACCAGCCCCTGGCGTTCGAGCAATGCGCGAAGGCCCGCACGCACCAGCGCCTGATCGTCCGCCAATGCGAGACGAAG
>CADCUA010000444.1 GCA_902805755.1 uncultured Lysobacter sp. | reverse complement strand
ACGCGCGCGACACGAAGGACCATCCGAACGGCGTGTGGACACTGCCGCCGGTCAAGCGCCATGACGCGAAGGACGCGGCGAAGTACGAAGCGATCGGCGAGAGCGATCGCATGACGCTGCGTTTCGTCAAACCGCGTGCCTGACGCGGCACGCATACCGGAATGGGTCAACAGCGCGCCGCTTGGTGCGGCGCGCTGGAAACTCGTCTGCATCACGCAGCGCGGCGTCGGCATGACGCTGGCGGCGGTTGCGTACTGGGTCGCAATGGCGGCGGTCAGTGCGTTTGCCGGGCTGGATGCCGGCGCGCTCGCGGTGTTCTTCGTGATCGGCGGCGCGCTCGTGTATCCGGCCGGTTACCTGCTCAACCGCGCGCTCGGCGGCGACCTGCTCGCGCGCGGCAGTGAATTCCGCGGCATGGTCGCGGCCATCACGGCCGGCCAGCTGCTCGGTTGGCCCACGCTCGTCGCGCTGCTGCTGATGGAAGTGCGGCTGGTCGCGTTCGCGCTCGCAGCGATGCTCGGCGCGCATTTCCTGCCCTACGGCTGGCTGTATCGCGCGTCGGCGTATTACGTGCTCGGCGTGGCGAGCGTGGGCATTGGCGCGGCGCTGCAGGCGCTTGCACCGATGCACGCGAACACGCTGGTCCCGCTCGCGATGGCCGCGCTGTACCTGGGGCTGGGCGTTTGGGTGTGGCGACAGAACCAGCGCGAAGGCGCGGCGTGCTGATCGCGTTCAACAAGCCCTACGGGGTGCTGTGCCAGTTCACCGACCGCAGCGTTCCACCGCGTCCGACACTGGCCGGCTTCGGCCTGCCACCGGAGGTCTATGCGGCGGGCCGGCTGGATCACGACAGCGAAGGCCTGCTGCTGCTGACCGATGACGGCGCGCTCGCGAACCGGCTCACCGACCCGCGCCACAAGCAGCCCAAAACCTACCAGGTGCAGGTCGAGGGCGAGCCGGCCGAGGCGCAGCTGCAGGCCTTGCGTCGCGGCATCGAGCTCAAGGACGGACCCACGCGCCCGGCGCAGGCGTCCCGCATCGCCGCACCTATGCTCTGGCCGCGAGATCCGCCGGTGCGCTTTCGCAAGACCGTACCCGACGCGTGGCTGGAGTTGACCATCACCGAAGGCCGCAACCGGCAGGTGCGGCGCATGACCGCGGCGGTCGGCCTGCCGACGCTGCGCCTGGTGCGTGTCGCGATCGGTGGGTGGCACATCGATGAGCTGCAGCCGGGCCAATGGCGCCCGCTCGGATAGCACGGACCTTCACATGCGGTGGAACACCTGTTCAGCATGCTGACCCGGCTCTTCAGTGCTTCGTCAGGCCTTTCTGTTAACGTTCGTCACGTTTTCATGAGCGCTGCCGTTGCAGTGCAGCGCACCTTCGGCATCAAAGGACTTCATGGCAGCAGCCGCGACCAGCTCGGGCAGGATCCTCGTCGTCGATGACCAGACGGCGAACCTTCGTGTAGTCAGCATGCTGTTGACGCGCCAAGGCTACGAGGTCGAGGCCGCCGACACCGGCGAGAAGGCGATCGCGTCCTACAGTGCCTCCGAACCCGATCTCATCCTGCTCGACATGATGATGCCGGGCATGGACGGCTTCGAAGTCTTGCAGGCGCTGCGCGATCTGCCCAAGCCGCTGCGCGCGCCGGTGGTGTTCGTCACCGCCGCACACGACCGCGACCTGCTGCTGCGTGCATTCGAAGCGGGCGTCGTCGATTACGTGACCAAGCCGTTCCTGCCCGAGGAACTGCTCGCGCGTGTCAACGCGCATATCGGCCTGAAGCTCACGCGCGACCGCCTCGAGCGCGTGGCGCGCGAGCGCGAGGAACTGGTCAACCTGGTTGCGCACGATCTCAAGAATCCGCTGACCAGCGTGCTGTTCGCGAGCGACATCCTGCGCAACAACGGCTGCAAGACCGAACGCATCCCGCGCTATCTGGAAATGATCCACGAAAGCGCCACCGATGCGCTCGGCTACATCCGCCATTACCTGGAAAGCCGCGCCGGTGAAGCCGCCGGCCGCTCACAGGGTTCAGCGAACCTGGCCGAGACGATCGAGTGGCTGCTGCGCCGTTACGAGATCCAGCTCGACGCGCGCGGCATCAAGATCGAGCTGACGCCTCCGCCGCCGAACGCGTGCGTCGCGATCGACGAGCGCGTGCTGCGCCAGGTCAGCGAGAACCTGATCACGAACGCGATGAAATATGCGCCCGGCACTGAGCTCAGCCTCATGGGCCGCGCCGGTCCGCCCGGGTTCTGGCAGCTGATCGTCGCCGACCGTGGCCCGGGCATCCCGGCCTCGCGTCAGCGCGAACTGTTCAAGCCGTTCGTGCGCCTGCACGACGAGGCGGTCGACGATGGCGTATCGAGCGGCCT
>CADCUA010000443.1 GCA_902805755.1 uncultured Lysobacter sp. | reverse complement strand
GCACCTCCAGGGCGAGATCGCACAGGTGGCAGTCGTCGCGCTGGTACAGCACGTACTGGGGCGCATGGGCGACGGTCATCGGGCGGACGGGTTCGGCGGTCGGGGCTGCGTAGAATAACGGCCCCGCCTCGCGCGCTCGCGCGGGGCATTCGCTTTCCGACCCAGGTCGGTGGAGTCGCCCGCCGTGGCCGTCAGCAGTTTCGACTTGTTCAAGATCGGCATCGGGCCGAGTTCCTCGCATACCGTCGGTCCGATGCGCGCCGCGGCGCGCTTCATCGAGCGCTGGCTGATCGAGAACGGCGATCTGGAGCGCTGCGCGCGCCTGCGCGCGGAAGTCTTCGGATCGCTTGCGCTCACCGGGCGCGGCCACGGCACGGACAAGGCCGTGCTGATGGGCCTGGAAGGCCATTGGCCGAATGCGATTGACCCGGATGTCATCCCGGCTGCGCTCGAGCGCATTCGCGCCAGCAAGCGGATCCGCCTGTTCGGCAAGCACGAGATCGGCTTCGACGAGAAGCACGACCTCATCATGAACAAGCGCCAGAAGCTGCCGTTCCATACGAACGGCATGCGTTTCACCGCGTTCGACGCCGCCGGCACCGTCATCGCCACGCGCGATTACTACTCGGTGGGCGGCGGTTTCGTGGTCAACCAGGACGAAGCGGCGGAAGATCGCATCGTCGCCGACGAAACCGAGTTGCCCTACCCGTTCCATTCCGGCGACGAGTTGCTGGCCCAGTGCGAGCGCCACGGCCTCAGCATCGCGCAGCTGATGTACGCGAACGAGCAGGTCTGGCACACGCCGGCCGAGATCGATGCCGGGCTGGACGAGATCTGGACGGCGATGCAGGCCTGCGTCGCGCGCGGCATCCGCGAGAGCGGCACGCTGCCGGGCGGGCTGCACGTCTCGCGCCGCGCGCCGGCGCTGCATGCCGAACTGTCCTCCAAGCCCGAAGCCGCGATGCGCGACCCGCTCACCACGCTGGACTGGGTGAACCTGTACGCACTCGCGGTCAACGAGGAGAACGCGGCGGGCGGGCGCGTGGTGACGGCGCCCACGAACGGCGCGGCCGGCATCATCCCGTCGGTGCTGCATTACTACGACCGTTTCATTCCCGGCGCGAATATCCAGGGCATCCGCACGTTCCTGCTCACCGCGGCGGCCGTCGGCATCCTGTTCAAGGAGAACGCCTCGATCTCCGGCGCCGAAGTCGGCTGCCAGGGCGAGGTCGGCGTCGCCTGCTCGATGGCCGCGGCCGGACTGACCGCCGCGATCGGCGGGACGGCCAGCCAGATCGAGAACGCTGCCGAGATCGGCATGGAGCACAACCTCGGACTGACCTGCGACCCGATCGGTGGGCTGGTGCAGATTCCCTGCATCGAGCGCAACGCGATGGGCGCGGTGAAGGCGATCAATGCCAGCCGCATGGCGATGCGCGGCGATGGCAAGCACAAGGTCTCGCTCGACAAGGTCATCAAGACCATGCGCGAGACCGGCCGCGACATGCAGGACAAGTACAAGGAAACCAGCCGCGGCGGTCTGGCGGTGAACGTCATCGAGTGTTGACCAGACGGATGCCCGGCGACGGCGCGGGCTCGCGGCACGCCATTTGCATCTGCACCGTACAGGCACGGGTCGCGCCGGTGCATTGACACGTGGCCCGCACAGGCTGTCAATCGGACGTCGGTTCGTGCATCTTGCGGCGCCGGACCCGTTTCCGGGCGCGGGTGGCGGTATATCGTCGCAGTACCGATGGCTGGGGAGGCCCGGGTGAAAAGTCTGATCGCGCTGCTCATGACGCTGTCGCTGGCCCTGCTGCCGGCGACCTCGCGTGCGCTCGATCCGGACAAGGCGTTCCACCACCACGTCCGCGGCAGCTGGTCGATCCAGGAAGGCCTGCCGCAGATCAGCGCGGTGGCCATCACGCAGGACAAGGCCGGTTACATCTGGGTGGGCACGCAGGCGGGCCTGGCCCGCTTCGACGGTGTGCGCTTCGTCAGCTACACGCCTGAAACCGAGCCCGGGCTGCAGGGCACGTTCATCCGTGCACTTCGCGCCGGACACGACGGGCGCCTTTGGGTCGGCACATACAAAGGTGTGGCGGTCTACGACGGCAGGGCCTTCGCGGCCGTGCCGCTGGCCGACCCGGCCCGTTTCCCGGCTATCGACGTGTCTTCCATTACCGAAGACTCCACTGGCACGATCTGGGTCGGCGCCGCCGAAGGCCTGTTCCAGCTCGTCGATGGCCGGCTACGACACATCGAAGGCTCTCCGGCTCCCACCACCGCGCTGCTTGCCGACCCGAACGGGCTCTACGTCGGCGGGCGCGGCATGGTCATGGTGCGTGGCGTCCGCGACTGGCAGCGCTTCGCCCTGCCCGAGGAGGCTGCGAGCGCGTCCGTGAATGCGCTCGTGCGTGCACATGGACGGCTATGGGCGGCCACCGCTTACGGCCTGCATGTCCACGAACCTGCAGGCTGGCGCCCTTACACCGAAACCCCACGCCTGCTTGGCACACCGCTGGATCTGCTCTACGCCGATACCGACGGCAACCTCTGGGTCGGCGGCGACACCGGGCTGGCGCGCCTGCGCCAGGGCGTCATGGCGGAATTCGTACCTGCCGATGCACCGGGTGGCATTGAAGGCCTGCGCGCTGCATTCGAGGACCGCGAAGGCAACCTGTGGCTGGGCAGTCAGTGGGTAGGCCTTACGCGCATCTGGGACAGCTGGACGCGCCGCTTCAGCGTCGCCGAGGGATTGAACGAGCGCCTCGTCTGGTCGGTCTCGCCGGATCCGGACGGTCGCCGCGCCTGGGTTGGCACGAACGACGGTCTGAGCGTGCTCGAAAACGGCGTGTACCGGCTCGTCGTGCCGGGCTCCGCCCTGCCGCACCCGCACGGCTACAACCTGCTGGCCGAGCCCGACCGCATTTGGCTCGGCACGCGTCGTGGGCTCGTGGTGGTCACACCGCCTGAAAGCGGTCTGGCGCGCGTACAGCGCCTGCCGGTGCTGGCGCCGCTGGCTGGGCTGCAGATCAACGGCATCGTGCGCGCCGGTGACGGGTACTGGATCCCCACCCCGGATGGGCTGTTCCATCTGGTCGGTAACACGCTGAAACGCTACGGCAAGGCCGAGGGCCTGACCGACCCGCGCGCTCGCTACCTGCATGTCGCGCCGGACGGACGGGTGTTCGTAGGCACGCAGAACGGGCTGTTCGTGAGGCAGGGCGATCGGTTTGTTCCGGTTGGCCGCGACCGCGGGCTGCCGGGCAACATCGACGTGGTCTCGATCACCACGCTGGACGGCGGCGCGATGGCGGTGGGCACGCTGGCCGAGGAAATCTTCTACTTCGACGGCCGCCGCTGGCACGCGGTCGATGATGCCCAGGGCATGCCGCGCAACGCGCCGTTCTTCCTCGTCGAGCGCGGCGGCTATCTGTGGGCGGCCGGCATCCGCGGCATCAGCCGGGTGCCGATGGCAGACCTGCGCGCATTGGCCGCGGGCCGCAGCAAGAGCGTGCAGGGCGAGATGCTGCTCAACGAGCGCGGCGATCCGATGAGCGGGCAGCAGGGCTACTGCTGCAATGGCGCGGGTACGTCCAAGGGCTTCATCCGGGGCGATACGCTGTGGCTGCCCTCGCGCGACGGCGTGGTGGCGATGGATACCAGCTCGATCGTCAAGAACACCACGTCGCCGCGCGCCGTGGTGGAACGCGTGCAGGTCGACAATCGCTGGAATGCGGCGCATGCGCTCGAAGGCACGACGCTGCCCGCCGACGCGCGCGACCTGTCGTTCGAGTTCACGGTGCTCAGCTTCCAGGACCCGAAGAGCACCCGCCTGCAGTACCGGCTGGTCGGTTACGACCGCGACTGGCAGGCGGCCGATCCGTTCAATCGCAGCGCGCGCTACACCAACCTGCCGCCAGGCGAGTACGCGTTCGAAGTGCGCGGCACCAATAACGCGGGCGTTGAGACGCGTGCGCCGGCGCGGCTGGCGTTCTCGATCCAGCCGCGTTTCCACGAGACCTCGCTGTTCTACGCGCTCGCGTCACTGCTGCTGGCCACGATCGTCTACGCCGGCTACCGCGTGCAGCAGCACCGCTACCGCGTGCGCCAGACCGCGCTCGAAGCGCTGATCCAGCAGCGCACGGAAGCGCTGGAAATCGCGAACCACCGCCTGGAGGAAGCCAGCCAGACCGATCCGCTCACCGGGCTGCGCAACCGACGCTACATGGCGAACCAGATCCCGGCCGACCTTGCCTACTACGACCGCCAGATCCAGCAGGGCGGGCACCAGGACGAGGTCATGGTGTTCGCGCTGGTGGATATCGACTTCTTCAAGGCGGTCAATGACAACCACGGTCACCGCGCCGGCGACCGCGTGCTGCAGCAGTTCGCCCAGGTGCTTGGCCGGCTGGTGCGCACAGGCGATTACGTCGTGCGCTGGGGCGGCGAGGAATTTCTGGTCGTGTTCCGGCCGATGCCGACGCGCAACCTCGAGATGATCGGTGACCGCATCCGCAGCGCGGTGTCGGAGCACCTGTTCGACATCGGCACCGATACGCCGCTGCGGCTCACGGCGTCCGCCGGCCTGTCGGAATACCCGGTGTTCCGCGACCACCGCACGCAGCTGGGCTGGGAGACGATGGTCGAGCTCGCGGACCAGGCGCTGTATTACGTGAAGGGGCACGGCCGCGACGGCTGGGCCGCATTCCGGCCTACGCGATCCACCAACCTGGTCAACCTGCTGCAGGAACTCCAGGGCGGCCCGGATGCGCTGATCGCGGACGGGCGCCTGCGGTTGCTCGGATCGACAGTCACCCCGGGCGAAGCGGTGCAGCCGTCCGCCGACTGAGCGGGGCCATACAGGTCTGCCGGAGCCGTCGTATGCTCCCGCGCATGCATACGTTCGACCGCCCCCGTCAATGGATGAAAAGCAGGCCCGGCCCCGCCATCGTGCTGGGCCTGGGCACCCTGTATTTCATCGCCTGCGCATTCTCCTCGCTCACGGTGTACAGCGAAGCCTCGGTCGCGCTGTTCTGGCCGGCGGCAGGCGTAGCGCTTGCGGGCCTGCTGCGCTTCGGTCGGCGGCACGTGGGTTTCATCCCACTCGCGCTGCTGGTCTACCACGCGACGTTTTCGCCTGTCCCCGACCTGTTCCTGCCGTTCTCGCTCGCGGCGAACACGCTGTCCGCGCTGGCCGGTGCGTGGGTGGTCACGCGCGGTGGCGACATGCCGCAGCTCGATGTTCGCACCGGCCTTCGCATGCTCGCAGGTGGCGCGGTACTGGCTGCAGTGAGCGCGACCATCGGCGTCGCGGGCATGCACGTCGCCGACATGCTGCCGCCCGCGCGCATCGCGCCGGCGTGGGTGCAATGGGCGCTGGGCAGTCTTCTCGGCGTGGCGGCGGTTGCGCCTGCAATCCTGCTGACGGCCAGCGCGCAGTCCAGTCGCGATGCCGGGGGCGGCGCACGCGAGTACGGACGCGAGCCCGAGCACCTCGCGTGGCTGGTCGCACTGGCGACGAGCTATCTGCTGATGGCCTGGGGCGCGACCGCGGGCGGGCCGTATGTGCTGGGCCTCACGGCGCTGCCGATGGCGGTGCTGACCTGGAGCGCGATCCGCTTCCGCGCCTGGTGGACGGCCATGGGGTCGATGGCGACGAGCCTGCTGCTGGGCGTGTTCGCAGGCTTCGGCCTGGCCGGCTTCAGCGTGCCCACGCAGGCGGTGGACGCGGTGCAGTTGCTGGGTTTTCTCACGCTGATGGCGGTCCTGCCGATCGTCGTCGCGATGTCGACGCATGAGCGCCGCCTGGTCAACCGTCGGATGCTGCACAACGCGACGACCGACCCGATCACGCGGCTGCCCAACCGCACCGCGTTCGAAGCCACCGTCCGCAAGCTGCTAGAGACTCCTGGCGGTCCGCCGCGCGCGCTGGCGTACATCGACCTCGATCACCTCAAGCTGGTGAACGACACCGCGAGCCATGCCGCAGGCGACGAGCTGATCCGCGGCATTGCCGGCGTGCTGCAGGGAGGCGCCCGTGCGCGCGACATCGTCGGGCACCTGGGCGCGGACGAGTTCGCGGTGCTGCTGCACAACGTGCTGCCCACGGCCGCTGAAGACCGAGCGCGGCAGATGCTGCGCGACATCGCGCTGTACCGCTGCGATTGGGAAGGCCGCATGCTGACCGCCACGGCGAGCATCGGTCTGGTGCCGTTTTCCGACCAGCATTCGGATTTCGCACGCCTGCTCTCGCAGGCCGATGCCGCGTGCTTCACGGCCAAGGAACTCGGCGGCGACCAGGTCTGCCGCGCATCCTTGGACGGCGGCGAGCATCTGGACCACACACATGCGATGCGCTGGGCCGTGCGCGCCCGCGAAGCGGTGGAGAACCGCACGCTCGTGCTGTACGCGCAGGCGATCGCGCCGCTGCATGACGGGGCCGGCGACGGGCGCCATTTCGAGATCCTGCTGCGCCTGCGCGACCCGGACACGGGCGAGTTGCTGCTGCCATCGCAGTTCTTCCCGGCTGCGGGCCGCTTCCGGCTCGGCGTGCGCATCGATCGCGAAGTCGCACAGATGAGCCTGGACTGGCTGGAGCGGCACGCGGATCCGCGCGAGGTCGACCTGTGCAGCATCAACCTGTCGGCGGAAGCACTCGCCGACGAGGGCTTCATGGCATTCCTGGCCGACCGCCTGCGGCGCAGCTCGTTCCCGGCGGAAAAGCTGTGCCTGGAGATTACCGAGACCAGCGCGCTGCGCGACATCGCGCGTGCGCAACGCTTTATCGGCCAGATGCGCGACCTCGGCTGCCGTTTCGCGCTGGACGACTTCGGTACCGGGTTCTGCTCGTTCGGCTACCTGCGCTCGCTGGATGTCGATTACTTCAAGATCGACGGCAGCTTCGTGCGCGAACTCGACACCTCGCCGCTGTCGCTGCCGATCGTACGGGCGATCACCGACATCGCGCACACGCTGGACAAGCGCACGATCGCCGAGCACACCGAAACCGCAGAGCAGATGACCCTGCTCGCGCAACTCGGCGTGGACATGGCGCAGGGTTTCGGCGTGCACCGCCCGGAGCCGATCGCCGACTACTTCGCACGCAAGCAGCCGTCAGCGGTGCGCCTGCTCGAAAGCGTCGGCGCGGCGCACGGACAGGTCCGCGTCGTTTAGTTCCGATGCGCCTGCGCGGCGATGCGCAGCGCGTCGTCCAGCAGGGCCGCGGCCGTCACCTGTGCACCGGCGCCGGGGCCCTGGATGACCAGCGGCTGCTCCGAATAGCGGTCCGACCAGACCGCGACACGATTGTCGGTGCCTGCACCGCCGGCCAGCGGATGCTCATTAGGCAAGGATTCCAGACCGACGCGCGCGTGGCCGGCAGCAACGTCGAGCCGTGCGATGAAGCGCAGCTTCTCGCCGTTGCGGTAAGCCCGTGCGAAGCGCTCGCGCAGCGGTGCATCCAGTTGCGCGAGTTCGACATCGAGCGCCGCTAACGGCAGCGTCGCCAGCGTGTTGGGCACCAGGGACTCCACTTCCACATCGGCCGGCTCCAGCCCCACGCCCGCCGCGCGCGCAAGGATCACGATCTTGCGGCGCACGTCCTCGCCCGACAGGTCATCGCGCGGGTCGGGCTCGGTAAAGCCTGCTGCCCGCGCTTCACGCACGAAGCCCGAAAACGGCCGCAGCCCGTCGAAGCGGTTGAACAGCCAGGCGAGCGATCCCGACAGCACGCCGGCGACCGCGTGGATGCGGTCGCCGCCGGCCTGCAGTTCGCGCAGCGAGCGGATCACCGGCAGGCCCGCACCCACGGTCGCACTGTCACCGTAGATCGAGCCGCGCCGGACGCATGCATCCCGGATCGCGTTCGATCGCGAAAGCGCCCCGCCCTGCCCGAGCTTGCAGGCAGTCACCACGTGGATGCCCTCGTTTAGCCAGCCCGCGTGACACGAAGCGACACTTTCGCTTGCGGTCGCATCGATCACGATGCGCGTGGCGGCCCTGCGCAGCGCGGGAGCGACGGCATCGAGCTCGCTGCTGCAGGGCAACGCTGCGCTTGCGTTCCCAGTGCCGACGCTGGCGGCGGCACCTGCAACGGAGCTTTTCGCCGCGGCGCCGCCAGCGATGCGCTGCCGGACATCATCGCCGCACAACCCGCGCGGGTCTTGCAGCGCAAGTCGCGAGTTCGCGGCATACACCAGCGACAGCCGTTCACCGAATTGCGTGCCGCGCCATTGCACCAGACGCTCCAGCACGGCCCGCCCGACCGTGCCGGTGCCGAGTAACGCCACCTGTGCGGGTAGTGCCGCGTGCGCGGCCGCGCCAGGCACCGGCCCCAGACGATCGGCCGCGGCATTCATCGCGCCGCGCGTTTGGCGTGGTCGAGCACGGTCTGCGCGCGCGCCAGCGCTGCAGTGAGATCCGCGAGCAGATCGTCCACATGCTCGATGCCGACCGACAAGCGCAGCAAGCCGTCACCGATCCCGGCCTGCGCGCGCGCCTCGGCCGACATCGCCGCGTGCGTCATCGTCGCCGGGTGCGCGATGAGGCTTTCCACGCCGCCCAGCGACTCGGCCAGCGTGAAGCACTGCAATCCGTCCAGGAATGCGCGCACTGCCGCCTCGCCGCCATCGATCTCAACGCTCAGCATCGCGCCGAAGCCCAGCTGCTGGCGCGCGGCCAAGGCGTGGCCCGGATGCGCAGGCAAGCCCGGGTAATGCACCGCGCGTACGGCCGCATGCGCATCCAGCAACCCGGCGATCGCCTCGGTATTTTCCTGGTGCACACGCAGGCGTGCGTCCAGCGTGCGCAGCCCACGCAACGTCAGGAAGCTGTCGAAGGGCGAGCCCGTGATGCCTAATGCATTTGCCCACCACACCAGTTGCTGGTGCTGCGTGGCGTCGCGCGAAACGACGGCGCCACCGACGACGTCGCTGTGGCCGTTGATGTACTTCGTCGTCGAGTGCACGACGAAATCCGCGCCGAATGCGATCGGCTGCTGCAGCGCCGGCGACAGGAACGTGTTGTCGACCACGGTCAGCGCGCCGACCGCGTGCGCCGCTTCGATCACGAAGCGCAGATCGGTGATTCGCAGCAGTGGATTGGAGGGTGTCTCAATCCAGACCACCGCCGGCGATTGCGCGAGTGCATCGGTAAGCGCGCGCGGATCGGTCAGGTCGCAGGTGACGAGTTCGAACGCGCCCTTCGCCGCGAGTGCGTTGAACAGACGCCAGCTGCCGCCGTAGCCGTCGTGCGGCACCACCAGTCGGTCGCCGGGCTTGAGGAGCGCGTGCAATACGAGCGTGATCGCGGCCATGCCGGTCGCGGTGATCACGCCGCCCGCGCCGCCTTCGAGCTCCGCCAGCGCCTCGCCCAGCAGGTCGCGCGTCGGGTTGCCACTGCGTGTGTAGTCGTACGGGCGCTTGTCGTTGAAGCCGGCGAAGCTGAAGTTCGACGACAGCACGATTGGCGGCGTCACCGCGCCATGGGCGGTGTCACGATCGATGCCGGCGCGCACCGCAGTCGTGCAGCGGTTGCGGCGGGCGGTTGCATCCTTTGGCTCGACAGGCGCGCTCATGCCGACACCTCCGCGGACGCTGCGACCCGGGTAACCGCTTGCTCCAGGATGCCTGCAATCGCGCCGGTTTCCTTGAGGAAGGCGTCGTGTCCGTAGCTGGAATTCAACACGTGCAGTTGCACGGGTCCACGCAGGCGCGCGGCCAGCACGCGAGCATCCTCGACCGGCACGAGGCGGTCCTCGGACACCGCGACCACGGTCACCGGCACACCGATGCGCTCGGGCTCGAGCTGCTGCAGGTCGATCGACTCCGACAGTCGCAGGAACGCGACCGGCGAGGTGTTCGCCGCGTACTTCGCCCCGCAGTGGTCCAGATAGTTCTCGGCGTCGACACGGACGCGGCCGTTCGCAACGGTCGCAGCATCGAAGCGCGCAGCGAACTCCTCGGGCGTGCGGTAACTCAGGATCGCCAGCTGCCGCGCCAGCGCAAGCCCATGCGATTCATCGCACTGCAGCGCCCCCAATGTGACCGCCCGACGCTGCAGCGCACGCCATGCGCTCGCAAACGGATGCGCGCGGTGCGTGCCGCTGATCGCGACCAGCCGCTCGAGCCGATCCGGATGCCGCAGCGCGAACTGCAAGCCCACCATCGCCCCGTACGAGCTGCCGACGAACGCCTGCAGCCGCGCGATGCCCAGCACGTCGAGCAGCGCGGCGATGGCATCGGCCTGGTCTGCGGGGTCGATCACGACATCGAGCGCGCCGTCCGCACCGATCCAGTCGAACGCGACGATGCGGTTGCGACGCGGATCCAGCGCCTTGTGCACGCCGACCTGCACATTCCACCAGCCCTCGCCGGGGAATGCATCGCTCTCGGCGAGATGGCGGTTCGCGGAGATGCCGCCCGCGACGAACACCGCGGGCAATTCCGGGGCGCCGAGCACCTCGTAGCGCAGGGTCACCGCATGGCGGCCCGCGTGGCGCAGTTCGAGCGCGAGCGGGACGTCACCCCGGACCGCGGGGAAACCGTGCGTGGCGTCATGCTCGGCAGCGATGTTGAAAACGGCAGCCGGCGAAGGACATCCGGCCTCGATGGGATAAGGCACTGCGGCAAGACTCATGGCGAAGCTCCGGAAAGGACGGGCCATCGAGCCTGCGTTGCCACCCACACCGAAGCGCGGGCACAACCATCTTCCGGTCGACCTGAGAAGGTCACCGCAGGATTTGGCACCTGGCGCGGCTTGCGCTGCACTGGTTGCCCCGGCTTCAAAGGGCCTGTCCCTCAGCCGGTCTCGATGGATGCGTGCAGCATGCCGCGCCGCCTCGGATATATCAATCGCTTCATGCGCATAAAGCGATATGACAATTCGGAATCAGCCCGGGGCGTGAACGCCGTGGCTTTGCCGCAATCGCGCCGCCGCAGGCGCCCGCATACACTCATCCCGATGAGCTCTCGCCTCTCCGGCTTCACCCCTGCCCTGCTGCTTGCGCTGCTCGCCGGCTGCGCCACGCGCATGCCAGCGCCCGAGCCTGTGGCGCCGTCGCAGGCTCCATCGAAGGCTGCAACGGTCAGTGCGGTCACCATCGCCGAGCGCTACGTGTCCGAACAAAGCGTGGCCGATGAGCTCGACTCGCTTGCCACCTGGGTCACCGAAGACGGACGCACCTGGCTGATCGCGAGCGCGAAATCCACGCACCGGCTCGTCGTTTTCGACGCGGACAGTGGCCAGCGCATCCGCGAGGTCGGCGGACCGGGCCAGTCGCCTGGCCAGTTCAACCGCCCGAACGGCGTCGTCGTGCACGGCGACTGGCTGTTTGTGGTCGAGCGCGACAATCGCCGCGTGCAGGTGCTGGAACTGCCCTCGTTCAAGCCGGTCGGCGTGTTCGGACAGCAGGAACTGCGCAGCCCCTACGGCCTGTGGCTGCGGGAAACCGAGCCCGACGAGTTCGAGGCCTATGTCACCGACAGTTTCATGTACGGGCCGCGCTTCGATCAGGTGCCGCCGCTGTCCGAGCTCGACCAGCGCGTGCGCCGCTATCGCGTGCATTTCGCGCCGTCCGGCGAGCTGCGTGCGACGCATGCCGGATCGTTCGGTGACACCACCGATGCGGGCGCGCTGCGCGTGGTCGAGTCCATCGCCGGCGATCCGGCCCACGAACGCCTGCTGATCGCGGACGAAAGCACCGCGCCGCGCAGTGGTGAAGGCTCGACGCTGCGCGAGTACACGTTTGCCGGTCAGCACACGGGCCGCCGGCTGCCGCAGTCGAAATTCCAGGCACAGGCCGAAGGCGTCGCCCTGTGGACCTGCCCCGACGGTGGCGGCTACTGGATTGCCGTGGACCAGCTGGCGCCGCTGACCGTCTTCCACCTGTTCGACCGCAAAACGCTGGAACCGCGCGGCAGTTTCCAGGGCGGCGTGACCGCACACACTGACGGCGTAGCCCTGCATGCGGCGTCCACGCCGAGCTTTCCCGGCGGTGCGCTGTTCGCGGTGCATGAGGACAAGGCCGTGTCCGCCTTCGATCTGCGCGATGTCGCCCGCGCGCTGCGTCTTGCGCCGGGTTGCACCGGTTGAAACCGATGGGACGCATCCGGCCCATCGCGATCGCGACGTTGCTGGCCCTGCTCGGTGCCAGCGGGCTGGTCGCAGCGGCGAAGGTGTACCGGTGGACCGACAGCAACGGCGTGACCCATTACGGCGACCGCCCGCCCGCGGGGGCAACGAGCGCAAAACCCGGCGCCGCGGCACCCAAGGTGCAGCGCGTGCGCATACCGCCCGAGAGCCAGCCGATCTCCGCAATGCGTGTCGAGAACGAGGGCTCGCGCCATCTGGTGTGGGCGGACAACAAGCTGGCCGGGCCGATCGAGGTGCGCCTTCGTTTCGAACGCAGCCGCAACATCACGAGCGAGCCGGCACTGCCGGCCCGCGCGACGGTGCCGGCGTCCGGCAGTGCGCTGGTCGCGGTGCTGACGATCGCCGAGGCCGGAGGCGGCGGCGAGTTCCGGCTGCAGATGGACAGCCTGCCGGGCACGCCGTCGGCCAGACCGAAGGATGTCGAGTACCAGGCTCCGTTGCGCCAGCGATCGGTGCGCATCGACCAGGGCTATGGCGGCGAGTTCAGCCATACCGATCCGCAGAACCTGCATGCGGTCGACTTCGCGGCATCCGTCGGCACGCCCGTGCTCGCCGCGCGCGACGGTGTGGTCATGCAGGTGGCTTCGGATTACGACAAGTCCGGCCTCAGCCGTGAACGCTATGCGGGCCGTGCGAATTTCATCCGCATCGCGCACGACGACGGGACGATGGCGCTGTACGCGCACCTCAAGTCCGACGGCGTGCTGGTGCGGGTCGGCCAGCGCGTGCGCGCCGGGCAGCAGATCGGGCTTTCCGGCAACACCGGATACACCACGGGGCCTCACCTGCACTTCGTCGTGCAGGTCAACCGCGGCATGCGCCTGGAATCGATGCCGTTCCGCATGCGCGGCCCGGCCGGTCCGCTGAAGATCACGCGGCCGCGCTGAGCGGCTTGTGACGCCGCGTCAGGCGGCCCGCGTAACGCGCTTGCTTTGTCGCTCAGGCGGGCTCGGCCATCGATTCGGCCATCGACTGCCACTTCGGCAGTTTGTCCACGACGCCCACGGCGCGCAGGTAGTCCATATCGACCTCGTCGCCGCAGGCCAGCGCGGACGCAACATGCACGGCGCCGGTCACCCAGAACCCCGAACCACGCACGCGCGATGGCATGCGGTGATACGCGACGGCTTCGACGATCGGCATCGGCAGCCCCCACAGGCCGAGCAGGTACGCACCGGCCTCGGCGTAATGCGGGCCGGGCTCGCCTTCCTGCACACGCACACCGGGCAGCAGTCGCCCGACTTCCGCAAGCAGGCCCGCAGTCGCCGCGAGTTCCGCGCTCGACCCGCCCAGCAGGCGCGCGGCAAGCCGCGAGGTCAGCAGCGCGCGCTCCTGCATCGCGTCACGATCGACGGCGTCGGATGACTGGATCGAGCCGAATGTTTCACTCGCCAGCACCAGCCCGCGCAGCGCCTGCATGCCGAGCCGCGTCACCGCGGCACGCATGTCGGTGATCACGCGGCCGCCGGAGAAATACGCCGAATTGCACAGGCGCAGCACCTTCGCGGCGATCGCGGGATCCTGCGACAGCAGTTCGGCCACTTCCGAATTCGTCGCGTCCGGGTCGCGCAGCAACTGGGTCAGTTCGATGTACACGCGCGGCGGCGGCGGCAGCGAACCGATGCGACCGATCGTCTGCTTGAGCTCGGCATTGTCTAGCAAGCTGCGCAGGTCGATGACGCTGTCGACCGCTTCGATGAGCTCCGACGCGTCCAGTGGTGTGTTGAGCATGCGCTGGGCCGAATCCAGGGCGTGGATCGCCTGGCTTTCCTGACCCTTGTCCATCAGAAGGACGCGCACGGCTTCCGGATGCGACGCGCGCAGGTGCGCAAGCAGGGCCGGGCCCTGTGTCGCGCCGACACGCAACGGGCAGACGAACACATCCACCGGATCATCCGCGGCCATCGCGACCGCGCCGGCCGCATCGACCCCGACGACTTCCCACTCCAGCCCCATGTCCACCAGCGCCTGCTTCAACGCGGCAGCGTGGTTGATGCCTTCCCCTGCGATCACGATCCGCACCGCACCCACCCTTGAACCGTCCTGTATGGATTTCATCGTAGCCCCGGGCCCCGGCGCGCAGCAGCGTCGACGCATCAGCGATTGCTGAACTGTCGGCCAGCGCACAGTTGCGCTGCGCGGCGCCGCACACCGCCCGGCGCTTGGGACCGGGGGCGCTCGCCGTATACTCAGCGCCCCCTTGCCTCATCCACGCGCCTGCGCGCGCCGTCGCCATGTCCGAAGTTTCCCAGCAGGCGCTGCGTCGCCGCACGTTCGCGATCATTTCCCACCCCGACGCCGGCAAGACGACGCTGACGGAGAAGCTGCTGCTGTTCGGCGGCGCGATCCAGATGGCCGGCTCGGTGAAGGGCCGCAAGGCCGCGCGCCATGCGACGTCCGACTGGATGGCGCTGGAAAAAGAGCGCGGTATCTCGGTGACGAGCTCGGTGATGCAATTCCCCTACGAGGGCCGCATCGTCAACCTGCTCGACACCCCCGGCCACGCCGACTTCGGCGAGGACACCTATCGCGTGCTCACCGCGGTCGATTCCGCGCTGATGGTGATCGACGTCGCCAAGGGCGTGGAAGAACGCACGATCAAGCTCATGGAGGTATGCCGCCTGCGCGACACGCCGATCATGACGTTCATCAACAAGCTCGATCGCGAGGGCAAGAGCCCGATCGACCTGCTGGATGAAGTCGAGAGCGTGCTGAAGATCCGCTGCGCGCCGATCACCTGGCCGATCGGCATGGGCCAGCGCCTGAAGGGCGTCGTGCATCTGATGTCGGGCGAGGTGCATCTGTACGAGCAGGGCCGCAATTTTACGCGACAGGATTCGACGATCTTTTCCTCGATCGACGATCCCGCGCTCGCCGAGCGCATCGGCGACGCGATGCTTAAGGAGCTGCGCGACGAGCTCGAGCTCGTCGAAGGTGCATCGAACCCGTTCGACAAGGACGCGTACCTGCGCGGCGAGCAGACGCCGGTGTTCTTCGGCTCCGCGGTGAACAACTTCGGCGTGCAGCTGCTGCTGGATTTCTTCGTCGATCACGCCCCGGCGCCGAAGCCGCGTGCGACCACCTCGCGCGAAGTGCAGCCGGTCGAGGACAAGCTCTCGGGCTTCGTGTTCAAGATCCAGGCGAACATGGACCCGCAGCATCGCGATCGCGTCGCGTTCATGCGCATCTGTTCGGGCGAGTTCAAGGCCGGCATGAAAGCGTTCCATCCGCGCACGGGCAAGGAGCTGAAGCTCGCGAATGCGCTCACGTTCATGGCGAGCGACCGCGAGATCGCTGAAAGCGCGTACCCGGGCGATGTCATCGGCATCCATAACCACGGCACGATCTCGATCGGCGATTCCTTCAGCGAAGGCGAATCGCTGAGCTTCACCGGCATTCCGAACTTCGCACCCGAGCTGTTCCGCCGCGCGCGCCTGCGCGATCCGCTCAAGCTCAAGCAGTTGCAGAAAGGCTTGGCGCAGCTCAGCGAGGAAGGCGCGACGCAGTTCTTCAGGCCGCTGATGAGCAACGACCTCATCCTCGGCGCGGTCGGCGTGCTGCAGTTCGACGTGGTCGCGTACCGTCTCAAGGACGAGTACGGGGTGGAGGCCACGTTCGAGCAGGTCAGCGTCGCCACCGCGCGCTGGGTGTACTGCGACAACGCGAAGAAGCTCGAGGAATTCCGCGACAAGAATGCGCAGAACCTCGCGATCGATGCGGCCGGGCAGCTGGTGTATCTCGCGCCAACGCGCGTGAACCTGCAGCTGGCGCAGGAGCGCGCACCGGACGTGCAGTTCCGCGCGACGCGCGAACATGCGCATGCAGTCGCGATCGACTGAGGTTTCGACTGCACATCGAAGCGATGTGCGTCCGGGCGCTGGGCCAGGCGTGTCTCTGAAGCATCGCATCGTGCCCGCGGATGCTGCCGGTAAAGCATTTGATGACGTGTAGCGCTTGCAGATGAAGCTTGTGCTGTTCGACAGGAGTCATCGGTTCGTCGCACGGGCCACGCGGCTGGATAGCGTGAGGTCGCCCGACGACCACGCGGGCCCGCTCGTTGCCAGCGCCTTCGACCCACTGTTGCGCACCACGCGCGAAGACGAGTACGGCGCAGCCGCCGCGCACGAAGCCGAGACGGCGTTGCTGCAGTAATTGACGCAACAGCCGCGCTATCACCACGCCGCGGACGCCCGGCGTCGTCAACTGTCCATTCGCATGCGCACGGTAGGATGGGGGATGAATCCCTCCCCCGTAATGCCACCCGCCGCGCACTCCATGGCTGAAGCCCACAGCCGGCGCGAGGAAACCGCGAACGCATTGACCCACGGCCTGGGCACGATCGCTGCATTCGTCGGCGGCTCGGTGCTGATCACGCTCGCTGCGCTGCGCGGTGATGGCTGGCAGCTGGCCAGCGCGATCGTGTTCGGTGCATGCCTGCTGCTGCTTTACCTTGCCTCCACGCTGTATCACACCGCGCGCAGCCCGCTGGCCAAGGCGCGGCTGAAGGTGCTGGACCACTGCGCGATCTACCTGCTGATCGCAGGCACGTATACGCCGTTCACGCTGATCGCCTTGCGCGGCCACTGGGGCTGGGGACTGTTCGCGGCGGTCTGGACATGCGCACTGGCCGGCGTGGTGTTCAAGCTCTTCCATGCCGGCCGCTTCCGCCGGTTGTCCACGGCGCTCTATATCGCGATGGGCTGGCTCGTGATCGTGGCGATCCACCCGCTCCTGAAGGCGCTCGACGGCTGGACGTTCGGCTGGCTGCTTGCGGGCGGGCTGTGCTACACGCTGGGCACGGTGTTCTATCACCGCCCCGCGCTGCGGTACTCGCACGCGATCTGGCATCTGTTCGTGGTCGCAGGCAGCGTGTGCCATTACATCGCGGTCAGCGCGCAGGTGCTCGCACGCTGAACTGCCCGCAACGGGTTCACTCCCGCTTTACCGCGGTGCAAAGAAGGTGGCGCTGCGCTCCTGTTACGGGTCACCGATGCACGCATCCACGCAATCGCCGCTGTGCATGCAGACTTCGCCCGCCGGCGGGGCCTGGCAACGCGCGCCCGCGATGCAACAGCAGCAATGCAGCAGCGCTGGTGCCGCTCCAAGGCTGCGCACGCAGACACTCCCACGGTGCTCGCAATGACACAGGCCCCAACGTCTTCAGACGCCGCGGATCCAGCCGCTTCCGCTGGGCATAACGGGGCCGGCCCATTCGCGATCGTGCGCAATCACCCATGGCTGACCGCGCTCGGCATTCTTGCCCTGGCCCTGCTGGTGCTGGTACTGCTGTGGGACTGGAACTGGTTCAAGCGCCCGATCGAGCGCATGGTCGAAAGCCGCACCGGCCGCAGCCTGCGCATCGAGGGCAACCTCGACGTCGACCTCGGCTGGACGCCGGTCATCCGCGCCGAGCGCGTGCGCTTCGGCAATGCGCCGTGGTCCAAACGCCCCGTCATGGCCTCGACCGAAGAGTTGCAGTTCGCCATCGAGCTGCGCCCGCTGTTCAAGCGCGAGGTGCGCATCCCGGAAATCCGCCTGACGCGTCCGGTGCTCAATCTCGAACGTGGCCCGCAACGCGTGGGCAACTGGGAGTTCGGCCCGAAGGACGATGAAGGCCCCGGCCCGCAATTCCGACGCGTGTGGATCGACCAGGGCAAGTTCGGCTATGCCGATGCCGCGCAGAAGACCGATATCAAGATCGATCTATCCACCGAACGCCCCGGCAAAAAAGAAGTCGCACCACCGATCGTTGCGCGTGGAGGCGGCCGCTGGGAGGGCAACGCATTCACCATGCGCGGCCGAGCCGAGTCCCCGCTCGAGCTTCGTAACGCGGCCAGTCCCTATAGGCTCGACGTGCATGCGCAGGCCGGCGCAACGCGCGCACATGCGCGTGGCAACCTCATCGATCCCTTGCAGATGCGTCGCTTCGACGTGCAGTTCGCGATGAATGGCGACAACCTCGACGACCTGTATCCGCTGCTGGGCATCGCATTGCCGGACACGCCACCGTACCGGCTGGATGGGCGGCTGCGCCGCGACGGCGATACGTGGCGCTATGACGACTTCAAGGGCCGCGTCGGCGACAGCGACCTTGCAGGCGATGTAAGAGTGGAAACTGGCGGCGACCGCCCGTTCCTCAAGGGCGACCTCGTTTCCCGCCGCCTCGACTTTGACGACCTGGCCGGCTTCATCGGTGGCGCGCCGTCGAGTGGCGGCGGCGAAACGACCAATCCCGAACTCGCGAAACTTGCAGCGCAGCGTGAGGCCAGTCCGCGCGTCCTGCCCGACACGCCATACAACCTGACCAAGCTGCGCGCGATGAATGCCGACGTGCGCTTCAAGGCCACGCAGATCAATGCACCGAAGCTGCCCCTGAAGAACATGGACGCGCATATGCGTCTGGAAAACGGCGTGCTGCGTCTGGAGCCGCTGAACTTCGGTGTTGCCGGCGGCACGATCCGCTCCACCATCCGCATGGACGCGCGCGAATCGCCCATCCGCACGCGCGCGCAAATCGCCGCGCGTGGACTGAATCTCAGCGGCCTGCTGCCGAATGTCGAACTCGCCCGTGATGCGGTGGGCAAGGTCGGCGGCGAGGTGGCACTGGTTGGCACCGGCAATTCGATCGCGCAGATGCTGGGAAGCTCCGACGGCACGGTGGCGATCGGCATGGGTCGCGGGCAGATCAGCAACCTGCTGGTCGAATTGGCGGGACTGGATGTGGCCGAAGCGCTGAAGTTCCTGATCACCAAGGATCGCAAGGTGCCCGTGCGCTGCGCATTCGGCGACTTCAATGTCAGCAACGGCGTCATGTCCACGCGGTCGTTCGCATTCGACACCACCGACACGATCATCCTCGGCGAAGGTACCGTGAGCCTGCGCGAGGAGTCGTTCGACCTGACGCTGCGGCCGCGCCCGAAAGACCGCAGCCTGTTCTCGTTCCGCGCGCCGCTGTATATCGATGGGCCGTTCAAGGACCCGGACGTGCG
Organism: uncultured Lysobacter sp.; assembly: GCA_902805755.1. GTDB lineage: Bacteria > Pseudomonadota > Gammaproteobacteria > Xanthomonadales > Xanthomonadaceae > Cognatilysobacter. The sequence continues at coordinate 2,804 of CADCUA010000443.1, read as the reverse complement.
CCCGGACCTCAAGCGCGTGGGCCTGCGCGCCGCGCTCGCGATCGCGCTGGGCACGATTGCCCCGCCGGCCGCACTGCTGGCCACGCTGGAGCTTGGCCCGGGTGAGAACGCGAACTGCGGTGGACGCTACGCAAAGTGACCGCGACAGCGTCGCCGCGTAATCAGCTGGCGATGTAGCGCTGCAACTGCTCGAGTTCCATCTGCTGCTCTTCGATCACCGCCCGCACCAGATCGCCGATCGACACCACGCCAACCACCTGCCCGTCCTGCACGACCGGCAGATGGCGGATGCGGCGCTCGGTGACGAGCTGCATGCAATGGCTCACCGTGTCGCCGGGCGCGATGTGGATCACCGGCGAAGTCATGATCGATCGAACCGGCGTGTCGGACGAAGAGCGTCCTTGAAGCACGACCTTCCGGGCGTAATCGCGCTCGGAAACGATACCGACGAGCTTCGCGTCTTCCATTACCAGCAACGCGCCGATGTGCTTGTCCGCCATGAGGCGGATCGCCTCGATGACCGGCGCATCGGGCCGGATGGAATGGATCTCAGGCGCTTTCGCCTGGAGCAGGTGCCGTACGCTGCGCATGACTGCCGCCCTCCGTCTGGGAAACCAGCTCGGAGCTTACGCCTGTCGCCGGATGCCACTCGTCGATGAGGTAGAGCGGGCGCCGCTTGGACTCCTCGTAAAGACGCCCCAGGTATTCACCGATCAAACCCAGCGCGACCAGCTGCGTGCCGCCAAGGAACAGGATCACCGACATCATCGTGGGCCAGCCCGCGACCGGGTCGCCCCACAGCATCGCCTTGACGATGATCCATATGCCATAGACGAACGCCACCAGTGCCGTCAGCACGCCCAGGTAGGTCGACAGGCGCAGCGGCGCGGTCGAGAAACTGGTGATGCCCTCGATCGCGAAATTCCACAGCCGCCACAGGTTGAACTTGCTCGCCCCGGCCAGGCGCGACTCGCGCTGGTAGGCGATCGAAGTGCGGTTGAACCCGATCCAGCCGAACAGCCCTTTCATGAAGCGATGGCGTTCGCGCAACTCCCGCAACGCCGCCACGGCGCGTGGCGACAGCAGGCGGAAGTCACCCGTGTCAGCCGGGATCGGCGTGTTTGAAAGCCGGCCGATCACGCGATAGAACACATGCGCCGTCGCACGCTTGATCCAGCCCTCGCCTTCGCGTTCGATGCGTGTGCCGTAGACGTCATCGAAGCCTTCGCGCCACTTCGCGACAAACTGCCCGATCAGTTCCGGCGGGTCCTGGCCGTCGGCATCAAGGATGACGACCGCACTGTCTTCAATGCGGTCCAGCCCGGCGGTGAGTGCGGCCTCCTTGCCGAAGTTGCGCGACAGCCGCAGCACCGACACGCGCGTATCGCGCGCTGCGAATTGTTGCAGCACGGTCCAGGTCGCGTCGCGGCTGCCGTCGTCGACATACAGCACGCGCGTGTCGAAGCCCGCCAACGCATCCAGCGCCGACAGGATGCGCGGATGCAGCACGGGCAGACTGGCCGCCTCGTTGTAAGCGGCCACGAGGACAGTAAGGCGATCGGGATTCATGGCGCCATGGTACGGGTAGAGGCGGCCACGGCCGTCAGTCCAGCGAGCGCAGATAGGCCGCGCCGCCGATGTGGCGCATCTGCCGTTCGATCGCACGGGTGCGCCGTTTTACATATGGACCCGGCCTCGCGGCGCTATAACGCTTCGGACTCGGCAGCACTGCGGCGAGCCGTGCCGCCTCGGCCGGGCCCAGCCGCTTCGCGTCCTTGCGGAAATACGATCGCGCCGCCGCCTGCGCGCCGTACACGCCGTCACCGAACTCCGCGACGTTCGCGTACACCTCCAGGATGCGTCGCTTCGGCCACATCGCTTCGATCAGCAGCGTGTACCAGGCCTCGATGCCCTTGCGCACCCAGCTGCGGCCGCTCCAGAGGAACAGGTTCTTCGCCGTCTGCTGGCTGATCGTGCTCGCGCCGCGCACCCGTCGGCCGCGCTCGTTGTTCGCGCGCGCCTTTTCGATCGCTTTCAGATCGAAGCCGAAATGGTCGGCGAAGTTCTGGTCCTCGGCGGCGACCAGCGCCACCGGCACGTGGCGCGCCATGGCATCGAGGTCACGCCACTCGTAGGCGATCCGGAAGTCGAAGTCGCGTTGCGCCCACGCATCGACTTGCCGGCCCGCCATGAATGCCGAGAACGGCGGATCGATGAACCGCAATGCCGCAACCTGCAGGACCGTCACCAGCACCAGGACCAGCGGCACGCCGATGAGCCAGCGCCGCCACCGTCGCCGGGGTTTCGGCTGCGGCTTCGTCCTGCTCATGCCCTCGCCCGCCCGCACGCCCGATGCGCGTGCTTGCGACCCTCTATTCCCGTCCCCATGTCACTGCCCCCGGCCCGACCATTGCGCGCATTATCCGCAATGCGCCGCTCCCGCATGAGTCCAATGATGACGAATCCCGCTCCCGCCGCTGCTGCCCACGACCGACTGACACGCTTCCTGATCGAGGCGGCCGGTGTGCGCGGCGTCCATGTGCAGCTGGACGACACCTGGCGGCAAATCCGCGAGCGCGTCGATTACCCGCCAGTCGTCGCGGATCTTCTCGGCCAGGCCGCCGCGGCCGCTGCGCTTTTCACTGGGCATGCGAAGGTCGACGGCCGCCTGTCCGTGCAGCTGCGCGGCGAAGGCGCGCTGCGCACGTTGTTCGCCGAGTGCACCGCTGCCGGAACGTTGCGCGGGATCGCCCAGTTCGATGAGGACAGCAAGGTCGAGCGCGACCTGCGCGCGATGAGTGCTG
>CADCUA010000442.1 GCA_902805755.1 uncultured Lysobacter sp. | reverse complement strand
CCTGCGCGCCGAAACTCGACGACAGGGCATGGTTGCCGGCGAGGTTTTCCAATGCCCATTCGACGCGCGCGGTGGCATCGCGCGCACCCAGCCAGCGATTGAGTTCGGACAATGCGCGCGGCGATTCGGCCGCGGTGATCGGATCGGGCGGGCTCATACGGCAACCTCCAGGGGGATGCGGCGATCACGCACTACGCCTGCGCGCAGCAGGAAATCGCCGAAGTACTCGTTATCGTGACGCTCGAGTGCATAGCGCTCGAGCAACGGATCGAGCGCGCCGAGGATCCCCACCTCGTCCACGTTCTCGCGGTACAGCGTGTTGAGCCGCTCGCCGCGATGGTCCGCGCCGAGCATCAGGTTGTAGCGGCCCGGCGCCTTGCCCACGAGCGCGATTTCGCCGAGGTAGGGCCGCGAGCAGCCATTCGGGCAACCGCTCAGGCGCAGGTTGATCGGCTGCTGACGCAGGCCGTGGCGTTCGAGCACGCCTTCGAACTTTTCCACGAACTCGGGCAGGTAGCGCTCGGCTTCCGCCATCGCGAGGCCGCAGGTTGGGAGCGCAACGCAGGCGATCGCGTTCAGGCGCGTCGGCGAGGACGTGCGGTAGGTGTCGAGGCCGTACTGCGCGACCAGCGCTTCGACCTGTTCGCGAAGCGCCGGATGGATGTTCGCGATGACGAGGTTCTGGTTCGGCGTCAGGCGGAACTGCGCGCCGTCGCTGGAATCCAGCAGCTTCGCGATCTCGCGCAGGCCTGTGAGCAACTGCAGCCCGTCGCGGTCCCAGATGCGCCCCGACAGGATGCGCAACGTCAGGTGCGATCGGCCGTTTTCGCCTTCGACCCAGCCGAAGCGATCGCCGTTGTGATCGAACACGAACGGCCGCGCCGGTAGCAATGCGAAGCCCGCGCGTCGCTCGACCTCGGACTTGAAGTTGTCCAGGCCCCGATCGTCGATCGTGTACTTCAGGCGCGCGCGCTTGCGCACTTCGCGGTTGCCCCAGTCGCGTTGCGTGGTGATGACGGCCACGGCCACGGCGAACACCTGGTCGGGCGTCACGAAGCCGATCACGTCGGCCACGCGTGGATACGTCTCGGCGTCGCCATGGGTCGCACCCATGCCGCCACCGATGGTGACGTTGTAGCCGATGACTTCGCCGATCTCGATCACCGCGATGTAGCCCAGGTCCTGCGCGAACACATCGACATCGTTGATCGGCGGGATCGCGAAACCGATCTTGAACTTGCGCGGCAGGTAGGCCTCGCCATAGATCGGATCGGGCTCCGGCTCGCCACCCTCGACGCGTTCCTCGCCCAGCCAGATTTCGTAGTACGCGCGCGTGTTCGGCAGCAACTGTTCGGACAGCGTCGCGGCAGTCGCGAACACGGTCGCGTGCGCCTGGGACTGCAGCGGGTTCGCGGCGACCGCGACGTTGCGGTTGACGTCGCCGCAGGCGGCAAGCGTGTCGATGAGCGAGGCGTTGATCGCCTCCATCGTCGCTTTCAATTCATGCTTGATGATGCCGTGGAACTGGAACGCCTGGCGCGTGGTGATGCGCAGGCCGCGTTCGGCGAACGTTGTCGCGATCGCATCCAGCTTCAGCCATTGCGCCGGGCTCACCACGCCGCCCGGCGTTCGCGTGCGGATCATGAAGCTGTAGGCCGGTTCGAGCTTCTGCAGGCGGCGCTCCTCGCGGATGTCGCGATCGTCCTGCTGGTAGCTGCCGTGGTACTTGATCAGCGTCTGGTCGTCCTCGAACAGCGCGCCCGTGACCGGGTTCGCAAGACTTTCGACCACGCTGCCGCGAAGCGCACGGCTTTTTTTCTTGATGTCTTCGACCGAATGCGAGCTCATCAGTACACGTCCCGCGCGTAGCGACCCTGCGCGAGCAGGTCGTTGAGATAGTCGTTAGCGGCCTCTGCATCGTGAGCACCGTGCTCGGCGATGATGTCGACCAGTGCAGCGTGCACATCGCGCGCCATGCGCGTGGCATCGCCGCAGACGTAGACATGCGCGCCGCTTTCGATCCAGGCGAACAGCTCGCGGCCGTTCTCGCGCATGCGGTGCTGCACATAGGTTTTCGGCGTGGCCACGGTGCCGCCATCGACCGAACGCACGCGGTCACGCGAGAACGCGAGGTCCAACCAATGCAGCTCGCCGCGCTTGAGCGCGTCCTGCCACTCGGTCTGGTACAGGAAATCCGTGCGGCTGTACGGGTTGCCGAAGAACAGCCAGTTGCGGCCGGTGCCGCCGTCTGCCGCGCGCTGCTGCACGAAGCCGCGGAACGGCGCGACGCCGGTGCCGGGGCCGATCATGATGATGTCGCGCGAGGTATCGGCCGGCACGCGGAAGCGCTCGTTCGCTTCGATGAACACCGGCAGGCGTTCGCCTTCGGCAGTGCGCGCGAGGAAGTTCGACGCCGTGCCCCAGCGCGACTCGCCGTCCACGTCGTATTCGATATGCGCGACGGTCAGATGCGCTTCCTCGCCGACGACGGCCTGGCTCGATGCGATCGAATACATGCGTGGCGTCAGCGGGCGCAGCGCGGCGACGAAATCATCCGCGGACCAGGTCGCCGGATGCGCGCGCAGCAGATCGATCAGTTGCTGCTGCGCGAGTGTCTCGGCAAGCGCTGATGCGCCTGCCGGCGTGAGAAGTGCATCAAGCACTTCACTGCGCGCGTGTGCGGCGTGCTTGGTCAGGAACGGTCGCGACAGGCGCGTCAGCTCGCGACGGCGCAGCAGCCATTCGCGAAGCGGCAGGGTTTCGGTAGCTAGCGTCACGGGCGTTTCGCCGGTGAAGCCGAGCGTCGCGAGCACCGCATCGACCAGCGGCGGCGGGTTGACGGGCCACACGCCCAATGCGTCGCCGGGCTGATAGCTCAGGCCTGAGCCTTCGAGCGAAATTTCCAGATGGCGGATGTCGCGGTCGCTGCCGCGCGCGGTGATGCGCTGGTTCGCCAGCAGCTCGGCGGCGAACGGCGCTTCGCGTGTGGGCAGGCTCGGCGCGACGGGCAGCGGGCGCAGCGGGGTAACGCTCGCGAGCGTCGGCGCCTTCAGCGTGTCTTTCGCGACCGACACGGCCTTGGAAACCCACGGCGTCGCGACGGTTTCCAGATCGAGATCCGCGTCGCCACGGTCGAGCATGCGGGTCGCGCCCAGCTCGGCCAGCCGTGCATCGAGCTTCTGGCCGATCGCGCAGAACTGCGGATAGCTGGAATCGCCCAGGCCGAGCACCGCGAAGTTCAGCTCTTTCAGCGCCGGCGCGCGCTTGCCGCTGATGAACTCGATAAATCCACGCGCATCGTCCGGTGGATCGCCGTCGCCTTGCGTGCTGATCACGACGTAGAGGTAGCGCTCGTTCTTGAGCTCGCGCGTCGGGTAGGTGTCCGCGCGCAGCACGCGCACGCTCAGGCCCGAGGCCTCGGCCTGGTTCGCCAGCGTCTCCGCAAGACGCTTCGAATTGCCGGTCTGGCTGCCGTACACGACCGTCAGCAGCGGCGAGACCTGGGTGTCGGCGACTGCGGTCGCCACGGCACGCGCGACGGGCGTGGCGCCGCGCGCCAGCCCGGCCGCATAGCCGGACAGCCACCACAGACCCGCGCTGTCCAGGCCCTCGGTAAGACGGTCCAGTTGCGCGAACTGTTCGGCAGACAGCGGCTGCGCGGACGTGAGCAGGGAAGCGGGGGAGGCGGACATCGGTATTCCAGGGCGAAGGCGGTTTTCGACCTACGCAGGCTAGGCGGGGGTGTCGCGCAGCGGAAAGGAACCCTGGTTATGCGCTTATGCCGCCACCGCACTACCTGTCATACGGTCGCGTCTCGATACTGCCTGCCACTGATCCGTCCCCTGGACCCCATGGACCTGCCCGTCGATTTTCTGTCCTACGTGGCAATCGGCTTTGCCGCGCAGCTGGTCGACGGCGCGCTCGGCATGGCGTACGGGGTCACCGCATCCAGCCTGCTGCTGGGCATGGGCGTGCCGCCCGCCGTCTCGAGCGCGACCGTACACGCGGCGGAATGCTTCACCACCGGCACTTCGGCGCTGTCGCACCACGCGTTCGGCAATATCGACAAGCGCCTGTTCCGCCGGCTGCTGTTGCCGGGCATGGCTGGCGCCGGCGTCGGTGCGTACCTGCTGACCCGGGTCGATGGCGACATGCTGAAGCCGTGGATCGCGGGGTATCTGCTGATCGTCGGTGCGGTCATCCTGATCAAGGCATTCCGTGATTTCCCCCCGCGCCAGGTGACCACGCACCTCACGCCGCTCGGTTTTTTCGGCGCGCTGATCGATGCGATCGGCGGCGGCGGTTGGGGACCGATCGTGGCCAGCAACCTGCTTGCGCGCGGCAACGAGTTCCGACTCACGGTCGGCAGCGTCAACGCCGTCGAGTTCTTCGTCACCCTGACGGCGTCGGCGGTGTTCCTGATGACGCTGGGCCTCGGCCACTGGCAGATCATCGTCGGCCTGGCGATTGGCGGCGTCGCGGCGGCGCCGCTCGGCGCCTGGCTGGTCAAGCGCGTGCGGCCGAAACCGATGCTGATGTTCGTGGGTTTGGTGGTGATCGCGCTCAGCCTGCGCACTCTGTCGAAACACTTTGGATTGATCTGATGAACGATTCCGGCTCCGTCGGTTCAGCGCAGGGCGCCGCCCTCGAACTACCATTCGCGGCGGCACCCACTGCGCAGCGTCCGCTCGCGGTCGGTCCGACACCCGCTGCCATTGCGAATGCCATGCCCCTTGCGTCCCTGAGCCATCTCGACCGCCTCGAAGCCGAAAGCATCCACATCCTGCGCGAGGTCGCGGCCGGGTTCCGCAACCCGGTGATGCTGTACTCGGTCGGCAAGGACAGTTCGGTGCTGCTGCACCTGCTGCTCAAGGCATTCGCGCCCGCGCGCCCGCCGATCCCGCTGCTGCACGTGGATACGACGTGGAAGTTCCGCGAGATGATCGAGTTCCGCGACCGCCGCGCCGTGGAAACCGGCGTCGAGCTTCGCGTGCACATCAACGCCGATGGCGTCGCGCAGGGCATTGGCCCGATCACGCACGGAGCCAGCGTGCATACCGACGTCATGAAGACGCAGTCGCTCAAGCAGGCGCTGGACCGGCACGGCTTCGACGCCGCGATCGGCGGCGCACGCCGCGATGAGGAGAAATCGCGCGCAAAGGAACGCATCTTCTCGTTCCGCAACGAGCAGCACCGCTGGGACCCGAAAAGCCAGCGCCCGGAGCTGTGGAGCCTCTACAACACGCGCATCAACAGCGGCGAGAGCGTGCGCGTGTTTCCGATCTCGAACTGGACGGAGCTGGACGTCTGGCTCTACATCTACCGCGAGAAGATCGCGGTGCCTTCGCTGTACTTCGCGGCCGAGCGGCCGGTGGTGGAGCGCGACGGCGGGCTGATCATGGTCGACGACGAGCGCCTGCCGCTGCGCGAGGGCGAGACCCCGCAGATGCGCAATGTCCGCTTCCGCACGCTGGGCTGCTATCCGCTCACCGGGGCAGTCGAATCCGACGCCGACACGCTGGAAAAGATCATCGCCGAGATGCTGGTCGCGACCACGTCCGAACGCCAGGGCCGCGTGATCGATCACGACCCATCCGCGTCGATGGAAAAGAAGAAGCAGGAAGGGTATTTCTGATGACGCGCCTCGATGACACCACGGCCGCAGTCGCCGAATACCTGCAGCAGCACGAGACCAAGGGCCTGCTGCGCTTCATCACCTGCGGCAGCGTCGATGACGGCAAGAGCACGCTGATCGGCCGCCTGCTGCACGACACCAAGGGCCTGTTCGTCGACCAGCTCGCGGCGCTGGAAACCGACAGCCGCCGCCACGGCACGCAGAACGGCGAGATCGATTACGCGCTGCTGCTCGACGGCCTTGCCGCCGAGCGCGAGCAGGGCATCACGATCGACGTGGCCTACCGCTTTTTCAGCACCGACAAGCGCAAGTTCATCGTCGCCGACTGCCCGGGGCATGAGCAGTACACGCGCAACATGGCGACCGGCGCGTCCACGGCCGATGTCGCGATCGTGCTCGTCGATGCACGCAAGGGCCTGCTGACGCAGACGCGCCGGCACAGTTACATCGTGTCCCTGCTCGGCATCCGCCACGTGCTGCTGGCGGTGAACAAGATGGACCTGGTCGATTACGACCAATACGTCTTCGACGACATCGAAGCCGGTTACCGCGAGCTCGCCACACAGCTCGGCATCGAGAACGTCACCGCCGTGCCGCTGTCGGCGCTCAAAGGCGACAACCTGCTGCAGCGCTCGGATGCGACGCCGTGGTATTCGGGACCGGCGGTGCTGCAGTACCTCGAGTCGGTCGATGTCAGCCGCGACGAGGCGGACATCGGGTTCCGCCTGCCGGTGCAATGGGTCAACCGGCCGAACCAGGATTTCCGCGGGTTTGCCGGCACCGTCGTTGCGGGCGAGGTCCGTCCGGGCGATGAAGTCGTCGCATTGCCGTCCGGGCGTCGCTCGCGCGTGGCACGCGTCGTCACCGCCGATGGCGATCTCCCCCGGGCCGGTGCAGGGCGGGCAATCACGCTCACGCTCGCGGACGAGCTCGACATCAGCCGCGGTGATGTCATCGCCAGCGCGCAGCGCCCGCCGCAGGTCGCCGACCAGTTCGCCGCACACATGCTGTGGTTCGGCGAGCAGCCGCTGCTGCCGGGGCGTCCGTACTGGTTGAAGATCGGCACGCGCACCACCAGCGCGAGCGTTACCGAGATCAAGCACAAGGTCGACGTGAATACGCAGGAGCAACTGGCTGCGAAGCACCTCGAACTCAACGAGGTCGGTTACTGCAACCTGTACCTCGACCAGCCGGTTGCGTTCGAGACCTATGCCGACAACCGCGAGCTCGGCGCGTTCATCCTGGTCGACCGG
>CADCUA010000441.1 GCA_902805755.1 uncultured Lysobacter sp. | reverse complement strand
TTGTGGTTCGCGCGGCGCAGCGCGGCGCCGACATCCACGCGCGCGTGCCGGGCGAGGTTCGTGCACACGAACAACAGGTCGCCGAGTTCGTCTTCGAGCCTCGCCTGCACCTGCGCATCGCCCGGCGCCTGCGCGAGCGCTGCGAACTCCGCGCGCACCTCATCGATCTCTTCATGCAACTTGTCGAAGACCGGCGCGGGGTCCGGCCAGTCGAAGCCAACGCGCGCAGCGCGCTTTTGCAACTTCACCGCACGCTGCCATTCGGGCAACCCACGGCTGATGCCGGCAAGTGCCGACGTGTCGGTCTCACCGGCGTCCTCGCGCTCACGTCGCTTGAGCTCTTCCCACGCGATGGTCTGCGCGTCGACGTTTTCCACACTCGCACCGCCGAACACATGCGGATGACGGCGCACCATCTTGTCGTTGATCGACGCGACCACGTCATCGAAACCGAACGCACCCTGCTCGCGCGCCATCTGTGCATGGAACACGACCTGCAACAGCAGGTCGCCGAGCTCGTCACGCAACGCAGGCAGATCGTTGCGATCGATCGCATCGGCGACTTCGTAAGCTTCCTCGATCGTGTACGGCGCGATCGTGGCGAACGTCTGCTGCACGTCCCACGGGCAACCGGCCTGCGGGTCACGCAAGCGCGCCATGATCCTCAGCAATCCCTCGATGCCGACGTAGGACGCGGGACCGTCCATCTCAGGCGCCTCGCGGCGGAGCGTTCATCGCGCCGTGCGGTGCACTCGACCTCATGCAGCCAGCCACTCACGCCACGGCAGCGTGGTATCGCCCAGCGCGATGAACTCGCCGTTGAGCACGGTGTCGCGCTGGTTGTAACGGAACGGCCGGCCGCGCAGGTCGAGCACCTGGCCGCCCGCGCCTTCCAGCACGCACTGGCCCGCGGCCGTATCCCATTCGTTGGTCGGACCGAACCGCGGATACAGATCGAGTTCGCCGTCGGCGATCGCACAGAACTTCAGTGATGAGCCCAGGCTCATCGGACGGATATCGCCGATGCGCGCGATGAATGCTTCGCTGCGGCCATCGCGATGCGAACGGCTGGTCGCCACACGCAGCGGCGCATCGGCATTGCGCGCATGCAGCGGCACGTCCGCCTCACCGACGCGCCGGAACGCCCCGACCTGCGAGCCGCCGTGCCACAGCGTGCCGGTCACCGGTGCCTGCACGAACCCGTAGGTGGCCACGCCGTCCTCGACCAGCGCGATGTTGACGGTGAACTCGCCGTTGCGCTTCACGAACTCGCGCGTGCCATCGAGCGGATCGACGACCCACAGCCGTGGCCACGAATGGCGTTGCGCCGTGGGCACTTCATGCGCGGATTCTTCCGACAGCACCGGAATGTCCGGTGTCAGGCGCGCAAGGCCGTCCATGATGCAGCGGTGCGCGGCCAGGTCGGCGGCCGTCAGCGGCGAGTCGTCGTCCTTGTGCTGCACGGCGAACTCGCTTTCGTAGATGCGCAGGATCGCCGCGGCTGCATCGCGGACGATCGCGATCACGCCTTCGCGCGTTTCATTCGGAATCACGCTTGCATCCTCAGCCACTCGCGGGTGATGAACAGGGCCGCGATGCTGCGACCTTCGGAGAAATCCTCGCGCAGCACGAGTTCATGCAATGCATCGATCTTCCATGGCACCACGTCGAGCGGCTCGGGCTCGTCGCCGGGCAGGCGCTGCGGGTACAGATCGCGCGCAAGGATGAGCTGGGTCTGGTGGCTCATGTACGTGGGCGCGAGCGTAAGCGCGCGCAGGTGGGTCAGCGTGCGTGCGGCGTAGCCGGCCTCTTCCTGCAGCTCGCGGTTCGCGGCCTCAACGGGCGATTCACCGGCATCGATACGGCCCTTCACCAGTCCGAGTTCATAGCGGTGCGTGCCGGCCGCGTATTCGCGCACGAGCAGGACGGTTTCCTCATCAAGCATCGGCACCACGACGACTGCGCCGTGTCCGCGGCCATGCAGGCGCTGGAACACGCGTCGCTCGCCGTTCGAGAACTCCAGGTCCAGCTGCTCCACGCGGTACGGCACGGCCTCGTGCTCGATCACGCGGTGGATGATGGGAAGCGGCCGGCTCATGTGCCGGCTCCGATGCGGCGGGTTGGCGTGATAATGGGAGGATGCACACGTCGATCAACGATGCCGGGATGCTAACAGAGCCCGGTGATGGCCTTGCCGCGCACTGGCGCGAACGCGACCTTGCGGTCCTGTGGCATCCCTGCACGCAGATGCGCGAGCATCCCGACACGATGCCCTTGGTGCCGATCGAGCGCGGCGAAGGCCCCTGGCTGATCGGCCGCGACGGCCGGCGTTATCTCGACGCGATCAGCAGCTGGTGGACGAACCTGTTCGGCCACTCGCATCCGCATATTGCCCAAGCAATCTCGCGCCAGGCGCATACGCTTGAGCACGTGATCCTCGCCGGGTGCTCGCACGCGCCCGCGGTCGAGCTTGCCGAACGCCTGCTGGCCTTGGCCCCGCGCGAACCCGGCCGCGCACCGCTCACGAAGGTCTTCTATGCCGACAACGGCTCGGCCGGCGTCGAAGTCGCGCTGAAGATGGCGTTCCACTGGTTCCGCAATCGTGGCGAAGCACGGCGCACGAAGTTCGTCGCGCTTGAAGGCGGTTACCACGGCGAGACGCTGGGCGCGCTGGCGGTCGGCGACATTCCTCTCTACCGGCGCGTGTACGCACCGCTGCTGGCGGAGGCGCTGTTCGCGCCGTCGCCTGATGCCTTCGCGCGCACGGGCGATGAGACGGCAGCCGATTGTGCGCGTCGCGCGGCCGATGGCCTCGCCACACTGCTGGAACGCCATGCGGGCGAGGTCTGCGCATTGATTCTCGAGCCGCGCGTGCAGTGCGCGGGCGGCATGCGCATGCACGATCCGTTGTACCTGCGTCTGGCACGCGAGCTGTGCGACCGGCATGGCGTGTTCCTGATCGCGGACGAGATCGCGGTCGGCTTCGGCCGCACCGGCACGATGTTCGCGTGCGAACAGGCGAGCGCCGGCCCGCATGGCGCGATGGGAATACAGCCTGACCTGCTGTGTCTTTCGAAAGGGCTGACGGGCGGTGCGTTGCCGCTCGCGGCGGTGCTGACGACGCAGTCGATCTATGACGGTTTCCTGGACGAGTCCCGCGAACGCGCGTTCCTGCACTCGCACAGCTACACCGGCAACCCGCTGGCATGCGCGGCCGCGCTGGCGACGCTCGAGCTGTTCGAACGCGACGACGTGATCGCGCGCAATCTCGCGCGTGCCGCTCGCATGGGCGAATCGAGCCTGCCCTTGGCGGGTCTGCCGCACGTAGCCGAAGTGCGGCAGGCCGGCATGATCGTGGCATTCGAACTGACGCAGGGTGGTGACCGCCGCACGCCGTTCCCGGCGACTGCGCGCGTGGGGCTTCGCGCCTATCGCGCGGCGCTCGCCCGCGGCGTGCTGCTGCGGCCGCTGGGCGACGTGCTGTACTGGATGCCGCCGTACTGCCTCGATGAGGCCGCGCTGCAAGTGCTGGCCGATGTCACGCGGACGGCGATCACCGAGGCGACCTCGGCATGACGGGTGCCAGCTCATCGCCCGCCGGTGATACGTCGCCTGCGCAGTTGAAATCCAGCCGGATGAACATCGCATGCGCCTGACGCGCGTTTACATCGACGCACTGCTCTCGCCGGGCAGCGAAGTCACCTTGCCCGAGTCCGCGGCGGCGCACCTGACGCGCGTGCTGCGGCTGCAGGCGGGCGATGCCTGCGTGCTCTTCAACGGCGACGGCCATGATTATGCTGCGCATCTCGCTGTGGTCACCAAGCGCGAGGCGCGAGTGCTGGTCGGAAGCGCGACCCCGGTGGCGCGCGAATCAGCGCTGCGAAGCGGCCTGCTGCAGGGCGTGGCGCGCGGCGAGAAGATGGATCTGATCCTGCAGAAGGCGACCGAGCTTGGCATCAGCGAAGTCCGTCCGCTGTGGTCGCAGCGCAGCGAAGTGAAGCTCGATGCCGAGCGCGCGCGAAAGCGTCACGCGCATTGGCGCGGCGTGGTTGCTTCGGCCTGCGAGCAGAGCGGACGCGCGGTCGTGCCGGCGGTGCACGCGCCGGTGTCGCTCGCGGCTGCACTCGCGGAGCTACCGGCAGGCGGAACCCGGCTGCTGCTCGATCCGGACGGAGACACCGCTCTGCACAGCCTGCAACTGGATAGCGACAACCCGGTCTGGCTCGCTGTCGGACCGGAAGGCGGCTGGGCGCCGGCGGACCGGGAGCAACTGGCCGCGGCGGGCTTTCGCGGGCTACGGCTGGGACCGCGCGTGCTGCGTACGGAAACGGCCGGGCTGGCGGCACTTGCCGCATTGCAGGCCATGTTCGGCGACCTGGCGTAGGCGACTGTTTTTCGTGGCTGTCTGGGACAGCGCGGTGGATTTACGGTGATTCGACGCAGCGCGCAGCGTGGCAAGCGCTCAGTTGTTCGCGTTGCCCATCCGTGCGCGACTGGCCGACGCCGACGTCAGTAGCTATCGGGACGGCAGGGCGTCCCCGCGCGGCCGAAGGGATAGCCGTCTGCTGGTGATGCAATGCGTCAAGCCGATGACTGGCCGCGTTGCATTCGCGTTCGATCAGGCCGCCTGCGCCAGTGCCTCGGCGACCATGTCCTCGACCACTTCGAGGTCGGGCACCAGCGCCTGGTCCTCATTAAGGCGCACGCGGGCGTGAACCGCGCACGGCATTTCCGCGGATGCATCGTCCTCGAACACGAGGCCGCTTTCCGACACCGTCACCAGGCGCGGGAAGCCCTGGGTGAGGATCGCCACATACGGCGTTTTCGTCTTGCCGCCCAATGCCTTGAGCACGAGTACCTTGCTGCCCAGGCCGCCGCGCTCTTCCGACAGCCCGCTCAGAGTGCCGAACGCGATCAGCGGAACGTGCCAGCCGCGCCAGCGCATGCGGCCGAGCAGCCACTGCGGGGCGTCGGCTCCGACGGGTTCGGGATCGGCGTAGGACAGCACCTCGGCGATCGTGGCGTTCGGCAGCAGCAGCTTTGCGCCGGCGACCTGGATGAGAACGCCGCGGATGTCGGTCTGCGTTGTCGGCCTGTCGAACGGAGATCCCTGCATCGCGACAGCGGCCGCCGCAGGCGCGACGGCCGCGACACGCACCATGTCGACATCGGATGCCTCACCGGCTTGCGATGCGGCAGTGTCACCCGCGGCCTGGGCGGTCGGCTGGCGTTCGCTGCCGGCGGCGGACTGCGCAGGCTTGTGGTTACGGTGTTTCTTCGACATGGAAAGTCCTTGGCGGCATCAGGCCGCGCGCCAGCGATCGGCGAGGCGTTGTGCGATTTCAGCCGGCGCAGCGATGTAACCGCCATGCGCGGCGATACGTTTGGTTGCAGCCGGGTCGTAGCAGCCGTCTTCGGCCTGTCCCGCGATCAGCGCATCCGACCAGGCGGGCGCGACGAGCGCCTCCGCCGTGTCGACGTCGCTGCCACTGAGCAGTACGACCGCGCTGTCGCCGGGCGGTAGTGCATCCAGCAAAGAAGCGCCATCGATAAAACGCAGCGACCCGTCCGCCGGAGCGATCCCGACGCTGGTCGGAAGGATGTAGACGATGCCGTTGCTGACAGGCCCGCCCGCGACGGCCAGCTCTACAGGCATCGCGCTCGCGCGCTGCATCTGCGCGACCAGCTTGTCATGGCGACCCGCGTCGAGCTTCTGCTGGACCAGCACCGGCCGCGCGAAATCCGCCGGCAGCGCGCCGAGCAGCTGCCGGATCGCATCGGGCCCGCCGATGCCGGCCAGCACGACGACGGCGCCCGAGGCCGTGGCACCTGGCGCGGGGCCATCATCCACAAGTTCGAACGACGCGATGCGCCGCTCGATGTCGGCCATGTCCCGACCCGCATTCGCAGGCGCGCGGATCGGCGCCGGCGCGTCGTTATCGACCAGCTCGAGCGTGAACCCGGCGCTGCCAAACGAATTCGGCGTAGACGGCGCGGCAGGTGTGAGCTCCGGCTCAGCGGCCTGCGCCTGGCCCGTTCCGAACGAATCGTCGATGCGCGGCGTGAACTCGAATGAATCCAGCCCCGCCGCTGCGCCGTCGTCGAACACAAGCGCGTCGAGCTGCGGCTCGGTCATCGCGGGTGCGGGTTGCGAACTCCCGGCGTCAAACGAACCGAATGTTTCGGCCAGCCCGAACGACCCGTGCAACTCACCTGCATCAAGGCCGCCGTCGACTTGCGACTCGCGCTCGAATGCGGACAGCCCCGAGGCGGCACTGTCGTCGAACGCGAGTGCCCCGAACTGCGACGCATCGCTGAAGCGCGTGTCATCCCCTGCCCGCTCCAGGCCGGGAAGCGCGAGGTCGCTGCCGAAATCCAGATTGAAATCGAGTGCTGCGTTCGCATCTGCGGCAACTGCAGATCCCACGGCCTGCTCGCCGCCGAAGTCGCCGTCCAGCAGCAGGTCGAAGCTGATGATCTGGTCCGCGTTCTGTTCGATGTCCGCCATTTCCGCGGCGACCGGGTCGAAGCCGGAAAAGCTGCCAGGCTCGACGCCCGGGCTGAATTCATCGGACAGCGGATGCGCAGGCACTGCATCGGCCCACGCCGGCGCTTCCGGCGGTTCGACCGCGGAGACATCCAGCAATTCGATCGCGTGATCCGTATTGCCCGGAGCGGGCTCGGGCTCGGCCCGCGCCACGGGCGCTGGCGTCACGAACTTCCGCACTGCGGCGCGTGGCTCGGAGTCCGGTTCCGTGCCCGGCGGCAGCACGTCGGTGCGCCGGTGAAGCTTCGCGGTGAGGTGGCGGATCCAGCGCGCGGCGTCCCAGCCTTCGCGCTTGGCGGCAACATCCGCCTCCTCGAACATGACCTCGATCGCGGGGTCGAGCAACACGCTGTCGAAGCGCTCGATCGCC
>CADCUA010000440.1 GCA_902805755.1 uncultured Lysobacter sp. | reverse complement strand
CGCCTGGGGCTTCACGAACAGTTATGGCGACTGGCTCGACTGGCAGCGTGTCCCGCCCTGCAACGACAAGGCTCGAGCCTCGCGCTGCGGCATATCCAAAGCAGTTGAGCGCATTCGCGTTGCGGGCCAGGATGATGTGCTGTTCGAGGTTGAGGAGACAGCGTGGGGGCCGATCATGCATCGCGAGCCCGATGGTTCCGCATTGGCATTGCGTTGGGTGGCGCACCAGCCGGGCTCCGTCACCCTCGGACTTGCGGACTTCGCCGTCGCGGGCACCGTTGACGAGGCGCTACGCGCCGCCGATCACGCAGGACTTCCCGCGCAGAACCTCCTGGTGGGCGATCGCAGCGGCCGCATTGCGTGGCGGTTGCTCGGTCCGATTCCAAGCCGCGACGCCGCCTGCGATCGCGCGCCCGTGGCTGCTCGATCAGGTGAGCAATCGACCAGGGCGATGCCCTCTGACTGCCGTCCATGGACGCTGGACAGCACGCACGCAGTGCAGATCACCGACCCACCCTCGGGCCGTTTGTGGACCGCGAACAACCGCATCGTCGACGGCGAAAAACTCGACCTGATCGGTGATGGCGGCTATGTGCTCGGCGCACGCGGCGCTCAGATCCGCGACGGCCTGTTCGCGCGGAAGCGCCTGTCGGAGCGCGACCTGCTCGCAATCCAGCTGGACGACCGCGCGGTGTTTCTGGACGGCTGGTGGCGGCTGCTGCGCGACACCGCAACGCGCGCAGGTTCGCCCGCGCTGCTCGCGTTGTTCGAAGCGGACCCACGCGCACCCACGCACGCCGCACCGGCGTCCGTGAGCTACCGGATCACGCGCGCGTGGCGCCAGGCCGTGCACGAGCGCATCGCGGACGGCCTGTTGATGCCTGCCCGAACAGCGCTGGGCGATCGTTTCGAAGCGCCGGCCCTGCCGCAGCTGGAAGGCGTCGTGTGGCCGCTTGTGACCCGCCGTCCACCGCATCTGCTGCCGCCACGATTCAAAACCTGGGATGCGCTTTTTGAAGATGCGGCCCGGGAAGTGCGCGACGAACTCACGGCTCGCGGACCGATGCGCGAGCGCACCTGGGGCGAGCGCAACATCGCCGATATCTGCCACCCGCTTGCGGCCGCATTGCCGCGTCTGCTGCGCACGAGGCTGTGCATGCCGGCCGAGCCACTACGCGGAGATACGTTCACCCCGCGCGTGCAGAGTCCGAATTTCGGCGCGTCACAGCGCATGGTGGTATCCCCCGGGCACGAACGCGACGGCATCATCCATATGCCCGGAGGACAGAGCGGCCATCGGCTGTCCCCGTTCTGGGGCGCGGGTCACGACGACTGGGTGCAGGGCCGACCTGCGCCGTTCCTGCCCGGCGCGGCGCGTTACACCCTGGAGCTGATGCCGCCATCGCGCTGAAACCGCCGTTGCGGCTCCGCGTGCACTCAGCGTAGTAATCGCTCGATCAGCGCAAGGTAGAGATCCGGCAGCGCTTCCAGATCGACCAGCGCCACATGCTCATCGACCTTGTGGATGCTCGCGTTAACCGGCCCGATCTCGATGCATTGCGCACCGAGCGGCGCAATGAAACGCGCATCCGACGTGCCTCCGCCCGTGCTCTCTTCCGGCGGCGCGCCTGCGAATGCAGCGAGCACCTCACGCGCGGCCGCTCGCAGCGGACCTTCCGGCGTGTAGAACGGCTCGCCGCCGCGGTGCCAACGCAGTTCGTATTCCAGACCATGCGCGGCAAGCACGGCCTCGCACTCGCGCTCGAGCTGCATGGCCTGCCAGTTCGGGTTGTAGCGCAGGTTGAACAACGCCTGCAGCTCGCCCGGGATCACGTTGTTCGCGCCGGTGCCCGCATGGATGTTGCTGATCTGCAGGCTGGTCGGCGGAAACGTCTCGTAGCCGTCATCCCAGCGGCGCGCGGCGAGTTCACCCAGCGCCGGCATCGCCTGATGGATCGGGTTGCGCGCTTTTTCCGGATAGGCAACGTGGCCCTGCACCCCGCGCACCGTCAACGTCGCTGACAGCGTGCCGCGCCGTCCGACACGCAACAGGTCGCCGAGCTTCGAAGTCGAAGACGGTTCGCCCGTCACGCACCAGTCGATGCGCTCACCGCGCTCGCGGAAAACGTCCGCGACTTTGCGTACGCCGTCGATCGCATCGCCCTCTTCGTCCGACGTCAGCAACAGGGCGACGCGCCCTCGATGCTGCGGATGGCGGACGACGAACCGCTCCAGCGCGATCACGAACGCAGCGACGCTGCCCTTCATGTCCGCCGCACCGCGACCGTAGAGCACGCCGTCGCGCACCTGCGGCTGGAACGGATCGCTCGCCCACGCGTCGCGCGGGCCTGGTGGAACCACGTCGGTGTGCCCCAGCAGCACCAGCGTCGGGCCTTCGCTGCCATGAACCGCCCACAGATTGTCGACCTCTCCGAAGCGCAGGTGCTCACAACGGAACCCGGCAGCTGAAAGACGCGCAGCAAGCAACGCCTGGCATCCCGAATCGTCCGGGGTCACCGAGGGCCGCGCGATGAGGTCGCAGGTCAGACCAAGGACATCGCTCACGTGCCCACTCCAAAACGCTTCTTGAAGCCGTTGTCGCTGAAACCCTGGCTGAGCTCGCCGTCGCCGGTCATTACGACCGGTCGGCGGATCAGCTGCGGATATTCCTTGAGCAGGAGTTTCCATTCCGCATCGGAGCCCGGCGATCTGCGGTTCTCCGGCAGTGCACGCCAGGTCGTGGACGATTTGTTGATCATCGCGTCCCAGCCGCCGAGGCGTTCTTTCCACGCGACCAGCGTTTCCGGCGTCTGCCGCTGGTCGCGGTAATCGACGAACTCATGGACGACGCCAAAGCGGTCGAGCCACTTGCGGGCTTTCCTGCAGGTATCGCAATTGGACAGGCCGTAGAGCGTGTTGGTCATCTCTGTTTCGAGTCTTGTCAGAGTGCTGCTGGATGCGCTGCGAGTCGTGCGGCGCCTGATGCCGGGCGACTAATCCGCCAGTCCACGCAGCAGCTCGTTGATGCTCGTCTTGCCGCGCGTCTTCTCGTCCACCTGCTTGACGATGACCGCGCAATACAGCGAGTGCGATCCGTCCTTCGCGGGCAGCGAACCGGACACCACGACACTGCCGGGCGGCACGTATCCGTAGCTGATCTCGCCGGTCATGCGGTTGTAGATACGCGTGCTCTGGCCCAGGAACACGCCCATGCCGATCACGCTGTGGTGGCCGACGATCACGCCCTCTACCACTTCCGAGCGCGCACCGATGAAGCAGTGATCCTCGATGATCGTGGGCGTGGCCTGCAGAGGCTCGAGCACGCCACCGATGCCGGCGCCGCCGGACAGATGACAGTGTTTGCCGATCTGCGCGCACGAACCGACGGTGGCCCAGGTGTCCACCATCGTGCCTTCACCGACGTGCGCGCCGATGTTGACGAAGCTGGGCATCAGCACCACGTCCTTGCCGATGAAGCTGCCGCGTCGCGCGATCGCACCCGGCACGACGCGCGCGCCGAGCTTGCGGAATTCGCTGGCACCGTAACCCTCGAAGCGCGCGGGCACCTTGTCCCAGAACGGCGCAGGGTCGGCTTCCACCACCTGCATGTCGTTGACGCGGAAATACAGCAGCACCGCTTTCTTCAGCCATTCATTGACGCGCCAGCCATCGTTGCCGTCGGGCTCGGCCACGCGGAACCGGCCGTCCTCCAGGCCGGCGATGACTTTTTCAACTGCCGGTCGCGTGGAGGCTTCGATTTCTTCGGCTGCGAGCTCGGTCCGACGCTCCCATGCGCGCTCGATGATAGCCCTGAGGTCGGCACTGGCAGCGACCGACTGCGCGTCATCGGAACGCAACGACGTCTCGTCGCTGCGGCTGGGGGCTTCGTTCGCGGGCAGGCTCATCGGTTCTCTCCATCGAGGCAGGCGAGCAGGCTCTCGCGCAATGCCTGTTGCTGTGATTCGTCGAGCGCGCGGCGGACGCCGTCGCTGTCGACGCGGGATATCTGGAACATGTCTTCGGCACGCGCGCCGAAGGTGGCGATACGCGCATCGTGCACACCAAGCGCGTGTTCGCGCAGGACCTGCGTGACGTCCGCCAGCAGGCCGGGTCGGTCAGTGCACACCAGGCTCATCAATGTGTAACCGGACGGCGTCACGTCGAAGCCGATGTGCGGCGCGATGCGGAAGTGCTTGAGGTGTCGCGGCTGCGTGCGGCGCGTCGGTCTCACGTCTTCAAGCGCACCTTCGAGCGCGTGCGCGAGAAGCTGCTCGATCTCCTCCGCGGACGGCACTGCGCGGGCCTGCGTCGGAACCACTTCGAACGTGTCGAAGATCGTGTCATGCGGCGCGTCCAGGACGCGTGCCTGCTGGATGGCAAGGCCCGCACGGTCCAGGGTGGCGACGATCGCGGCGAACAGGCCGTCACGATCGGGCGAATACACAAACACTTCCAGCGCGCCTGCGGCCGCTGCAAGCGGGCGAGCGCGCACGCGCGTCTGTCCGGCGTCAACGCCCCTCAGCGACGCCGCCTGCCATGCAACCTGATCCGGCCGCCCGCGTTCGAAGCCGACATCGGGCATGCGCGCGAACAACGCGGCGATCTGCACATCCGTCAAACCGAATGCGGAGAGCATCGCTTGCGCGGCCGCGCGCGTTTCCGCACGGCGCTCTTCCGCAGCAACGGGGTTCTCCAGCCCACGGCGCAACGCCAGCCGAGTGGCGGTGTACAGATCTGCAAGCAGCCGATCCTTCCACGCGTTCCAGAGCTTCGGCGAGGTGCCGGCGATGTCGGCGCAGGTCAGCAGGTACAGATAGTCCAGGCGCTCGCGGTCGGCGACACGCGTGGCGAAGCGATGGATGACATCGGGATCGCCGATGTCCTGCTTCTGCGCCGTGACGGACATGATCAGGTGTTCGCGCACCAGCCATTCCACGAGTGCCGTGCTGCCTTCTGACAGTCCGTGCGCGGCGCAGAATTCGCGCGCATCGACTGCGCCGAGCTGGGAATGATCGCCGCCGCGACCCTTGGCGATGTCATGGAACAGACCGGCGAGCAGCAGCAGCTCGGGCTTGCGCAGGCGGGGCCAGACTTCATGCGCGAGCGAGAAGCGCTCATCCGACACGCCGGATGCGAACAGCGCGAGGTTTGCGAGCACCGCGAGCGTGTGCTGATCGACCGTGTACACGTGGAAAAGGTCGAACTGCATACGACCGGAAACCGTCGAGAACGCCGGGATCCAGCGCCCCAATACGCCGAGGCGCGCCATGCGTGTCAGCGTCGCGACCGGCTGGGGCCCGCGCAGCAGCTGCATGAATCGCGCACGCAGGATTTCGTCCGCTGCGTGGAAAGACGGCACGCCAGGCAGGGCCTCGGCAAGCGCACGGGCTGTGCGCGAATGCAGACCTCGCACAGTGGGCTCGTGCGCCCAGGTCGAGAACAATTCGAACACATCGACAGTGCGCTCGGGCCAGTCCACTGAGCGGGCCGCAAGGTAACCGCGACGCAGCTCGAACATCGGGCCAAGCAGCTGCGGGCGTCCTTCCCCTTCCAGCTGTTCCTCGAACCGCTGCAGCACGCGGTCGCCGATGCGCAGCACCAGCGCTGCCGCGCGATAGAAGCCCTGCATCATCTGTTCGACGGCGAGGCTGTCGGCCGTGTCCTGATACCCCAGGCGTGCGGCGAGTGTCTTCTGGTGGTCGAAGCGCAGCCGCTCTTCGCGCTTTCCTGCCACCACATGCAGCCCGAGGCGCAAGCGCGACAGCGTCTCGCGCTGGCGCTCCAGCGTCGCATGTTCGTCGGCGCCGAGCTGCCCCATTGCGACGAGTGATTCCAGGTCGGAGGTGCCGACCACGCGCAATGCCATCCAGCGCAATGTCTGGATATCGCGCAGGCCGCCCGGGCCTTCCTTCAGGTTCGGCTCGAGGTTGTCCGACGTGTCGCCGAAGCGTGCGTGACGTGCGCGAAGCTCGGCGCGCTTGGCCTCGAAGAACGCCCCCGCAGGCCACACCAGGGCGGGTGCAACGGCCGCTTGCAAGGCCACGCACGCTTCAGCGGTTGCCGCCAACGGGCGAGCTTCCAGCAATGCGGTCAGCACGGTGATATCAGCCGCGGCGGCCTCCGTGCACTGCTCCAGCGATCGAACGGCATGTCCGACCGGCAGACCGGCGTCCCACAACAACGCGAACAGTCGTGCGAGCGCGTCGGCATGTGCGTCCTGCGCGCCCGGCGTAGCGAGCACCAGCAGGTCGATATCCGAGTGCGGAAACAGTTCGCCGTGACCGTAGCCACCGACGGCGAACAGTGACAATGGCGCGTCGTCGGGGATGCATCGACGCCACGCGCTCCGGACCTGGGTGTCGGCAGCCTGCGCCCGGCTGGTGAGCAGGCGGTCGATGCTTGTCGACGACGCAAGCGAATCGGCCACCCCCGCATCCGACGCCTGCAGCGATGAGCGCGCCGCGGCTACCCAGGCCGTGTCATCCGGCACGACCGTCTGGCCCGCTTCCACGCTGTCCGGCGCGGGCGACGCCGCGTCGCCCTCGTGCGAACTCATAGCTCGTTGTCGTCGCCCGGCAGGCGCGTAAGGATGTCCACGCCGCTATCGGTGACCGCGACCGTGTGTTCCCACTGGGCCGAGAGCTTGCGGTCCTTCGTGACCACGGTCCAACCATCCGGCAGCACGCGCGTATGGCGCCCGCCCTCGTTGATCATCGGCTCGATCGTGAACGTCATGCCCGGCTTGAGCACAAGGCCTTCGCCGGCCCGGCCGTAATGCAGGACCTGTGGCTCTTCGTGGTAGACCTTGCCGATGCCGTGCCCGCAGTACTCGCGCACCACGCTGAAACGTTCGGATTCCGCATAAGTCTGGATTGCGTGGCCGATGTCGCCCAGCGTCGCGCCCGGCTTCACCACGCGGATGCCGCGG
>CADCUA010000439.1 GCA_902805755.1 uncultured Lysobacter sp. | reverse complement strand
CGAGTCGACGGCCGACGTCCACTCGCGCAGGCTTGAGCCGCACGTCGGCGATGTCGCCGAGTCGAACGCCGGACGTTCCGAGCACCGTGTTGCGCAGTTGGTCGAGGTCGGTCAACTCACCGACCGGCTGCACACGCAGCCGCTGGCCACCATCGGTGATCTGTCCGGCGGAGACGGAAAAGTTGAGCGCCTGCAATCGCGATGCAAGGTCATTCAGGCTCAGGTTGTAAGCCGTCAGACGGTCGGGATGGATTGCGATTTCAACTTCGTTCGGCGTCGCGCCGGACACCTGCACCCGTGCGACGCCCGGGACGCGCTCGAGGCGTCGTTTCAGTTCGCGCTCGATGAGTTCGTAGGAATTCGCGAGGTTGACCGTTTCGCTGGCCAGCCGCACGGCGAGCACCGCTTCGTCGTCCGTGCTGAAGTTGCCGACGAAAATGCGTTGCAGCTCCTCAGGCAGTTCGTCACGGATGGCATCGATGCGCTCGCGCGCCTCGGACGCCGCAATCGCGACGTCGCGCTCCCAGTCCTTGAACATGACCACGACGGTCGCGCCGTCGGCGCGTGCGGTGCCCTGCATGTTCTGCACGCCCGACAGTGTTGCCAAGGCCTCTTCCGCCGGACGCAACACGGTTCGCTCGACTTCTTCTGGCGTCGAGCCGGCGTACGGCAACTGCATGAAGACCACCGGAAACGACACCGATGGGAACGCCTCCAGCGGCAGCCGCAGTGCGGCGATCAGCCCGACGACCACCATGGTCACGAAGAACATGACCGTCGTGACCGGACGCTTGATGCTCAGTTCCGCGATGCTCATGCGGGCTCAGCCTCCGCGCCGCCGACGTCACCTGCTTCGCGACGGTGTTGCGCACGCCGACCACGCGCGACGTAGTGCTCATCGCTACGGCGGTCGAGTCGGTCGTAAACCACCGGGATCACGACGAGCGTGAGCAGCGTCGACACCAGCAGGCCACCGATCACGGTAATCGCCATCGGCGAGCGCACCTCGGCACCTTCACCGAACGCGAGCGCGAGCGGCAGGAAACCGAACAGCGTGCACAGCGTGGTCATGATGATCGGGCGCAGTCGCGAACGAGCGCCCTCCACCAGTGCATCGCGCTTGGGTACGCCGGATTCGCGCAGCTGGTTGACCTTGTCGATGAGGATGATCGCGTTCTTGACCACCAGGCCGACCAGCAGGATCAGGCCGATGAACACGACCACCGACACCGGCGACCGCGTGAGCAGCAGCGCCAGTACCGCGCCCACCATGGCCAGCGGAATGGTGAACAGGATGACGAACGGGTGCAGCAGTGATTCGAACTGCGACGCCATCACCAGGTACACCAGGAACACCGCGAGCCCGAATGCGAACAGCAGCGAGCGCACCGAGTCCGACAGTTCCTCGCCCTGCCCGCCGATGTGCATGCCGATACCGGCACCCAGCGGCTGGTCGGCGACCATCTCCTGCACTTCCTGCATCGCAGTGCCAAGGTCTACGTCGCGCAGGTTCGCCGAGACGACCGCGACGCGCACCTGGTCGGCGCGATGGATCTCGCTGGGACCCGTGGTGGACACCACGTCCGCCACCGCGTCCAGCGTCACCGCGCGTGCGCTGCCGGGGTTCACGATGAGCTTGCGGATGCTCTCAACCGAAGCGCGGTCGCTTTCCTGTGCACGCACCAGCACATCGATCTTGCGGTCGCGGAAGCTGTAGCGCGTCGCCACATCACCACGCACCTTGCGGACGACGACGTCGGCGAGCTGACGCGTGGTCAGGCCCAGCGCGGCGGCGCGCTCCTGATCGAAACGGATCTGGATCTCCGGAAAGCCCGCTTCGACGGTGGATTTGACGTCCACGTAATGCGGGTTCTCACGCAGCAGCGCAGCCATGCGCTGGCCTGCGAGGCGGATGGACTCCAGGTCCTGTCCGCGCAATTCGATCTCCAGCGGCGTCGAGAAGCTGAAAAGCTGCGGGCGGCTGAAGTCGACCTGCGCGGCCGGGTGCGCCTTCATCGTTTCGCGCAGGCGTTCGGTCGTAGCCGCCTCGACCTCCTTGCTGCCGCCTTCGGCCATGACGATCGAGAGCTTGCCGATGTTCTCGCCGCTTTCGGTGGGGTTTGCGTCCAGACGCGTGCCACTACCGCTCACGCCGAAGATCGCACGGATGCCCTCTTCCTTGGCGTGCTTTTCCTGCAGCTCACGCACCAGCCGATCGGTGTCGCGCAATGGAGTGCCGGGCGGCAGCTTTACCGTCATTTCGAAACGGTCCTGCGCCAGTTGCGGAATCAGGTCCGCGCCAAGCATCGGTACCGTAGCGAGCGTCAACGCGAACGCGGTGGCCGCGAGGCCGAGCACCAGCATCGGGCGCTGCAACGCACCCGGCAGCACGCGCATGTACCGGCGCTCCGCCATGGCATAGGGCGCCATCGCGATATCGCTGGCCTTGCGCATCACCGGGCCGACCACGGCGGCAACGCCGCGGGCAATACGCACGACCGCCCAGGCGATGCCGTAGAAGGCCCAACGAAGCACCGCGCCGAAACCCCGTCCGGTCAATGCGACCGGCTTCTGCCAGCGCGCCTGCGGCTGCCACTGCGGATGCGGCGCTTCTTCGGGGAACTGCTCGGACGGACGGCCCTTGAGCGCGCTGAGCATCGGGATCAGCGTCATCGAGACAACCAGCGAGATCGCAATGGCGATCGCCACCGTAAGCGCCTGGTCCCGGAACAGCTGGCCCGCGATGCCCTGCACGAACACCAGCGGCAGGAACACCGCAATCGTGGTCAGCGTGGACGCGACGACGGCCATGCTCACTTCGCGCGTGCCGACAATCGCGGCTTCGAGAATGCCCAACCCGCGTTCGCGCGCCTTGGCGATGCTTTCGAGCACCACGATCGAGTCGTCGACGACCAGCCCGGTTGCAAGCGCCAGTCCGCCCAGCGACATGACGTTCAGGCTCAGGCCCAGCTGCCCCATGAAGAAGAACGTGGTGATGATCGAAACCGGCAGCGACAGCGCGATAACGAACGTGCTCCAGCCATCGCGCAGGAACAGGAAGATGACGAGCACCGCGAGCACGCCGCCGATGAACGCATCGAACTTCACGTCGCTGATCGCGTGGCGGATGAACTGCGACTGGTCGTCGATGACCGTGAGCTCGATGTCCTTCGGCATCTGCTCACGGATGGACTTCAGTTGCGCCTCGATCGCGTCGGCGGTGGCGACGGTGTTCGCATCGCCCTCCTTGTAGATCGCGAGCTCGACGGCTTCACGGCCGGCAAGGCGAATGATCGCCTCGCGTTCCTTGTAGCCCTGGCGCACTTCTGCAATGTCTTTCAGGCGCACCGGCATGCCGCCACCAGCAACCGGCTGGCTGCCGGACGACGTGCTCTGCACCGATGCGGCCGCGGCCATCGCGCTTGCATCGCCCGATGCGGCGGCGACGCGCGCCATCTGCTCGGCAGCGCTCTGGGCTGCGCCGCCACCGGCGGAGCTGGTGGTCACGAGCATGTCGCGCATTTCGGCGACGCTCTGGAACTGGTTGACGGTGCGTACGAGGAAGCGCTGCGAGCCTTCTTCAAGGCGCCCGCCCGACAGGTTGATGTTCTCCTGCTTGAGCCGGTTTATCACCGTTTCGATCGGAAGGTTCAGCTGTGCGAGTTTCTGCTGGTCGATCTCGACCTGGATTTCGTCCTCGAGGCCGCCGCCCACCTTGACCGCGGCAACGCCATCGACAGGTTCAAGTCGCTTTTTCAGATCCTCATCGGAAAAGCGACGAAGCTCGGTCAGCCGTCTCAGTGCGCCAGCGGTATCACTTGAATCCTTGCTGGACAGCGCAAGCCGCATCACCGGCTCGGTGGACGGATTGAATCGCAGCAGCACCGGCGCCTTCGCTTCGGTGGGCAGCTGCACGATCTCCATCTTGTCGCGCACTTCAAGGCTGGCCCGATCCATGTCGGTGCCCCAGGCGAACTCGAGTACAACGTCGCTCTGCCCGGTGCGCGATACCGACTTCAGCCGCCGCAGGTTCTTGACCACACCGACCGCTTCTTCCACCGGCTCGCTGATCAGCGTTTCAATTTCAGCGGGTGCAGCGCCGGTGTATTCGGTACGCACCGTCAGTGTCGGATAGCTGAGGTCCGGTAGCAGATTCACCTTCAGCTCGCTCAGCGCGAGCAGGCCGAACAGCAGGAAGGTGATCGTCACCATCGCAACAGTCACGCGACGGCGGGTGGAAAACTCGACCAGTCCGCCGCGGGGCGAAGCGCTTGAGGACGAACGGTTCGCGTCCGAAGAATGGCTCACGCTGGATCTCCCGCGCTTACTGCTGGGTGGCGGCGGACGGCGCCGACGCGGTAGTGGAACGTGGCGCGCCAATCACCTGCACTGCCGTCCCGTCGCGCAGCGCGCTCTTACCGGCTGTTACGACCTGGTCGCCGACGCGTAGACCGGAGCGCACTTCCGCAAACGCACCGTCGATGTAGCCGAGCTTCACCGGCACCCGGGCCACCTTGCCGGCGCGGAGCACGAACACCGCCGGGTCGCCTTCATCGTCGAGCAACGCGACGCGCGGAACGGTCAGCGCATTCGCACGATTGTCGTAATTGATGCGGATGCGACCGAACATGCCGGGCTGCAACAGGCCGCCGCTGTTGAAAGCCGTGATCACGCGGAAGGTGCCGCTGCCCGAATCCACAACCGGCGCCACGCGATCGACCGCGCCCTTGAACGTCTGTCCGGGCATCGCGTCAACCGACAGCTCCACGGGCAGGCCCGCCTTCAACGTCGCCAGCTCGCGTTCCGGCACGTTCAGTACGGCCTCCAGCTTCGCGGTGTCGACGATGCGGAAGATCGGCGTGTTGATCTGCACGAAATTGCCGTTCTTGATCGAGCGGGACGCGATCACGCCGGAGATGGGCGCGGTAACCGTGGCGTATGACAGCTCCAGGTTCGCGAGCCTGTTTGCGGCACGGGCATTCTCGAGGTCGAAGCGGATCTGGTCATGATCGCTTGCGCTCATCAGTTGCTGCTCGGCGAGCTTGCGTGCACGCGCGAAACTGTTCTCAAGCTTGTGCATCTGCGCCGATGTCTGCGCCGCCTGCAGTGCGGCACGAGCCGCATCGAGGCGCACGAGCGGCTGCCCTGCCCGCACTTGCTGCCCTTCTTCGACGAGCACTTGCAGCGCGACGCCCGAAGTCTTCGCGACCACCTGCGCCTCGCCTTGCGGTTCGAGTGGCGCCGTGCCCACGTAACTGGCCGCGATCGGCCGGTGCGCGGCACGGGCCACTTCGACGGGAACAGCTTCTGCCTCCTTTTTTTCGCCGGGCTTCGCCTGTGCCTCGCCGTTGCCTTTGCAGGCCGAGAGGGCGAGGAGGCACGGAAGCGCCGCGGCTGCGAGCAGCAGTCCGTGGCGGCCGGTGAGTGGATGTCCTTTCATTTCAAGCGCCCCGAGTGACGTGTCGTTTCGGCTGTATGCCGGTGTTGTACATAGGTATATCACCGGGGGCGATTCGCTCCATCTCCCGAAGGTCATGGTGACCGTCGTCATGCGCCTGCACGGCCTCCCTGCGTAGGCGCTTGCGGCACGCTCATACGGCTGCGTCACATGAATGGCGCGCTATACTTGCGCGCTTGCACGCCGGGGCTCCATCGGTGTGACTTGTCCAAGCCCGACCTACACAGATTGCGGACTACTACATGATGCGACCGCTGATGATCGCCGCCTGCCTCGCCCTGACCACGGCCGCATTCGCGTCCGTCGCGCAGGACGCCCAGGCTCCGGCCACCCCTGCCGCGGCTCCGGCTGCCACCGCGCCCGCTGCGCAGCCGGAAACGGCCGGCAATGCGGCACGCGGTCGCGAACTGGCCTACACCTGCCATGGCTGCCATGGCGTGGTGGGCTATCGCAATGCGTACCCGAACTACCGCGTGCCGAAGATCGGAGGCCAGTCGCAGCAGTACCTGCTGAGCGCGCTGACGGGCTACAAGACCGGCGCACGCAAGCACCCGACCATGCAGGCGCAGGCCCAGAGCTTCTCTGAGCAGGACATCGCCGACCTCGCCGCCTATCTGTCGACCGTCAAGTGAGCATGCCCATGACGATCCGCTCCATCCTCGCCATTGCCCTGCTTACCCTGGTGTCCACCGGCTGCAACCAGCAGAAGGCCGATGCCGAAGGCCACGCAGCCATGAATTCTGACGATGCCGGGCGCCAGTCGTCGGCGGGCCTGCCGACGGGCAACGCCGATGCTGGCGAAAAGCTTGCCAACCTGAAGCGGGAAGGCACCGGGCAATCCTGCATCGATTGCCACGGACCGGAAGGCAAGTCGCCGATCGACGCCTCGTATCCGGTGCTCGCGGGCCAGTATTCCGACTACCTGGCTTACGCACTGCAGAGCTACCGCGGCGGCCGCCGCGACAATGCGCTGATGGTCAGCCAGGCGCAGACGCTGACCGATCAGCAGATCGCGGACCTCGCAGCCTATTTCGGCGCACGTCAGGGTGCCCTCGCCCATCTGGTCAACACCGACGGCAACTTCACGAACGTCGACGACAAGTAGCCGTGTCTCGATAGTGCATCGGTGTGAAACGGAAAGGCCCGCGATGCGGGCCTTTTTTGTGCGTAGCCGCTGGAAGGGCCTACAAGGGACCACGCTGCTCATGCAGTGCATCCGGATCGCCGCACCTTTGACTGCTTGAACGCGCGTTCGCGTTCGCGGGCCATCGCACCTTCGAGGTTCAGCCCCCTTCGCGAACGCTCCCGTTGCCTTCCTGCAGATGCGGCTTGAACGGGATATCCGGCGGCGGACGCGCGGTTGCGGGCTGTTCGTTGAGATTCGGGTCGCTGATACCGCAGGCGCCGCCCAGCGCGAGTACCGACACTTTGCACACCACGCGCTTCCCGGTCCCCGGGATCGGGATGTACACCTCCTGCACGCTGCGACGCACCCACTCCTGGAGCAGCGTCTCGTTCGGTCGCCAGTAGTCGTCGAACGCGGTCGGCGTGTAGTCGACGGGCTTGCGCTTAAGCCAGGTGCCCGCGCGATCCAGGTTCGCGATTTCCTGCGTGATCGTTCCCGGCGGCTGCCCGGGCGACGCGGATCCCGGCGCCTGCCCGACGCGCGGTCGGCCGTTACTGTCCAGCAGCCCGGATGGGCTGCCACGCTGCCCGCCCGGCACGCTGCGGGTCGAATCACCCCAGTCGTCAGCGCGCGCGCTGGTGCGCGGTGCGCCGGGCGATGTTGCGGTCGTTGGGCCCGCCCCTGTTGTGGCAGGCGCGACAGAGCGGGTCGTCGGCGCTGCGGGTCGCTCGGCTCTTGCCTGCGCATCGGTCGGCGTTGGCGACGGAGACTGGGTCGCCGCTACAGGCTGGGGCGCGACGCGAGGAGATGGCGCGGGCACGGCACGCTCCCGCACGACCGCCGTCGGCGCCCGGAGGACCGGCGCATCCACCCGAGGCGCGGGCACGCTTGGCGTCGTGATCCGTGGCAGCGGCGCAGGCACGTCCCGCGCGACCAAGTCCGGCACACGGATATCGACCGGGCGCGGCGAAAGCACCGCCTGCGGAAGTTCACGCGGAACCTGGCGTACGGGCTCCGGTACGTCGATGGTTTCAACCTGGGTTGGTCGCACGCGCAACTCGGGTGCCGTGATCTCGATCTGCGCGACGCGCGGCTGCGTGGGCGGCAGCACGAATGCCTCCGGATCAGGTACCGGCGTGGGCTCGCTGACCGCAACCGGCTGCTCCGCAGGGGGTGTCGCCACGGGCTGCGGGAGTTCACGAGCGGGAACATCCGGGCTGCTGGGCGGTACCTCCGCTGCTGGCGGAGCGCCAGAGACTGTCTGGGGCGCCTCGGCCGACCGGGGCTGCGCCGCCGCCGCGTCCACTTGCGGCTCCGTCGGGCCACCTGCCTCGTCCGGCGTGCCCCTGCCGATATATTCGACCTGCACCACGTCCTCGCCCAACGGAGGCGCAACCGCCGCAAGGTATTGCACATGCATCAGCCACAGCAGCAGCGCACCGAACAGCACATGCCACCCGCCACTCACCGCGCCGGCAAACCACCGCGTGCCGCGTTCCTCAGGCTCGGCGGGGTGCCACTGCTGACGCCACAAGGTAGTGAACGCCTGCCACTGCGATAGCACCGGCGCACGCGGGCCCGCTGGGGCAACCTCGCGTTGCATCATCTCGTCGACGAACGCGCCCGCGGGGGCGCCGACAACCCGCCCCCGTTTCCCCTGCAATTCGTCAAGCCAGCACTGCCATCCGGCCGGGAATTCTCCCGGCGGCCGCCGACGGTGCGCGTCCAGCTGCGCACGGCGGTTCAGCACCAGCAGGAAATCGGCAGCCGAGATCATCGACGCCGTCGCGCGATCAGGCGACCGAGTCGCGCGGCATGTACGGCGCCGCGCCGGTTTCGTGGTCCGTCGCGTCGCGAACCGCGATCACGCCGGGCACCTTTTCCATCAGGGTCTTCTCGATGCCCTGCTTGAGCGTGACATCCGCCATGCCACAGCCGTGGCAGCCGCCGCCGAAGCGCAGCATCACCACGCCCTCGGCCGTCACCTCTTCCACGGACACGTGGCCGCGATGCTGGGCCAGTTGCGGATTGACTTCATGTTCCACAACCCAGCGCACGCGCTCCACCAGCGACGCTGATTCCGCCGGCGCGGATCCCTTGATGCGGGGCGCACGGATCTGCAGCTGTCCGCTGGTCCCGAGCGTTTCGTAGTCGATCTCGGCACCGTCGAGGTGCGCGACGCTCGCCGCGTCGAGCCAGAGCGTGAAGCCGTCGCAGTCAATCGCCCACTCGTCACCGGTCAGATCAGCGGGCTCGGCAAATTCAAGGCGCACATCGGCCTTGGCGGTCCCGGCATGCACAGCCGAAAGCCGTACTCCCAGGCCGGGCAGCGCTTCGCGCTCGATCAGGCGGCGGAAATGCGCCTGGGCGGATTCGGAAATATTGATCATCGGGCTATTCTACCGGCGTCATCGCCGCGCACGGCTGCGCTGCCCCGGTCTGACCGCTGTCGATGCGGTTGGTTCATTCGTCGCCCCGCCCCCGAGGACCCGCCATGAACGATCTGATTCCTCTCGCCCAGGCCCATTGCATCGCACGCCGCGGCAGCGAGCACCGCCTGACCGAGGCGCGGATCCGCGAGCTGCTGCCCGAGGTTCCGGGCTGGGAACTGTCCGAAGAGGGCCGCGCACTGACGCGCACCTACCGCTTCCAGGACTACTACCGGACGATCGCGTTCGTGAATGCGCTCGCTTTCGTGGCGAATCGCGAGGACCATCACCCGGACCTCGGCGTGCATTACGACCGTTGCGTCGTGCGTTATTCGACCCACGACGTGGGCGGGCTGAGCGAGAACGACTTCATCTGCGCTGCCAAGACGGACCGACTGGTGGACGCCGATGTTCTTTAACGCTGCCACGCGCGGCTGCGGTATTGCCGCAATTGCACTGACCGCCTTGATCGCCGGGTGCGGTGAAGCGCCGCCGCAGGCGCCCCATGTACCGCCCACTCCGCCTAAGGCGCGCGACACGCCACCCCCGGCCTATCCGGAATTGCTTGCCTGCCAGGGCATCGGTGGCCGGGTCGTGCTCATGCTGCAGGTGGGCCCCGATGGCGTTCCTGGCGACACTCGCGTCAAGCAGCGCAGCGCACATGCGGAGTTCGACGCCGCCGCGCTCGCTGCGGTGCGCAACTGGCGTTTTGCACCGGCGACCGCGGCCGGCAAACCTGTCGCGACCAAGATCCAGGTGCCGGTCACTTTCACGCCGCCAACGATCAAGCCGGACGCCTGTTTCGCACTCGAGGAAAAGCAGCGCCGCGCCGCTGGAGGCTGAAACTCAGGGCGCCCGCGCCACCACGCAGAGCGCTTCGAAACAGTCGGGGTCCACCGCGGTCCCGACGTGGCCCGCCATGATTTGCAACGTCCGCTCCACCGGAGTGGCGGCGTGGTAAGGCCGCTCGGCCGTGATCGCGTCGAAGATGTCAGCCACCGTGATGATGCGGGTCTCCAGTGAAATTTCGTTCCCGCTCAAACCGTGCGGGTACCCGGTTCCGTCCAGCTTCTCGTGGTGCGACGCCGCCACGCGCGCCAGCTCGCTGAAGGCTGAGATTCTCGAAAGGATCTGCTCGGTAAACAGTGTGTGTTGGCGTACGCGCGCCCACTCGTCCTCATCCAGGCGCCCGGGCTTGTCGAGAATCGTATTGCTCACACCGAGCTTGCCGACGTCGTGCAGCATCGCTGCGCGGCGCAGCCACCGGCGCCGCGCCACTGGAACCCCGAGCTGTTCCGCGACGCGATCGGTATAGAAACCCACGCGCTCGCTGTGCCCGGCCGTAAAGGGGCTCTTCGCGTCCACCACTTCACCGAACGCCGCTGCGATCGCGTCCAGATAATCCTCGTCCAGCGGCACTGCGCTCGACGAGGGCTCCAGCGCGAGGACCGCCTGCTCGACATCCGAGCTGCCCAGCGTTTGCCAGAAATCTTCGCGAAGTGCGACCTGCTCGAACGCAGCCACCAGGGCCGGATCAAACCAGGTGCCGCGGCGCCGCTGCACCTCCGCCAGCGCGGCCGTGCGGCCGTGCGAAAAATGGAATACGTCAATGATCTGCGCGATGAGCGCGATGCGCGAACCGAGAGGTATGGCATCACCCGCCCGCCTCTCTGGCCGCCCGCTGCCATCGAAATGCTCGTCCAGGCCATGCACGGCTTCGGCGACGGACTCGGGAAATCGCAACCGCCGCGCGATGTCGGCGCCGCGCGTACACCGGGTCTGGATGAGTTCCTGGGCGACGGCATCACCGTTGCGCACGATGTGCGTCAGTGCCTGCAGTCGCTGCCGCCACGGCGTATCCGCACCCGTGTGCGACAGCACGAAGCCCAGCACCTGTGCCGTGCTCGTGCCGACCTGCTTGAAATCGCGCTTGAAACTCCTGTCGTCGGTCAGGTAAAGCTGGCATATCCGTGCGGCATTGCTGCTGCAGCCCAGGTCCTTGAGCAGGAGCGTGTAATAGAGCGACCAGAGCGAATCGTCGTCCAGCCCGATCTCGCGTCCGATATGCATGCCGATCCAGCAGCAGCGGACGCAGTGCCCTTCCGGCTGGCCCTCGGTGAGGTCAAGCGCGTAGCTGAGTGAGC
Source organism: uncultured Lysobacter sp. (assembly GCA_902805755.1). Taxonomy (GTDB): domain Bacteria; phylum Pseudomonadota; class Gammaproteobacteria; order Xanthomonadales; family Xanthomonadaceae; genus Cognatilysobacter. Next base: position 3,297 of record CADCUA010000439.1, on the reverse strand, counting down.
CGATGAGCTCGGCGAGTTTGAGTTCGGACATGCCTGTGCACCCGGCCGAATGAGTCCGACCCCTGTCTCCTCATCGGCCGGGGTCGGCCAGGCTTGAGGCGTCAGGCGAGGCGGTCCAGCGCTTCGAGAAGTTCGGGCGCGAGCGGAGCATTGAGCGCATACGGCGCACGGCCTGCATCAAGCGCGAACTCGAGCGTGGACGCATGGAGGAACATGCGCTTCAGGCCGATCTGCTCGCGCAGGCGCTTGTTGACTGCCGGATCGCCGTACTTGTCGTCACCGGCCACCGCATGCCCGATGTGCTGGGCATGGACGCGGATCTGATGCGTACGCCCGGTCGCAATGCGAACCTCGCAGTACGAATGGCCACCCCGGCGTTCCAGTGCGCGAAAGTGACTCAACGAAGGTTTGCCCGCCGAGTGGACCTGCACATGACGCTCGCCGCCCTGGCGCAGACCGATGTGCAGGGGCGCATCCACGCTCATCACGCCGTCAGGCATGCGCCCGACCAGCAAAGCGAGGTAGCGCTTGGAGATGCCGCCTTCCTCGCGCATCAGCGCCTGCAACTCGATCAGGGCCGACCGCTTCTTGGCGACGATCAACAGACCCGACGTGTCGCGGTCCAGCCTGTGGACCAGCTCCAGCCCTTGTCCGGGCCGCAGCGCACGCAGCGTCTCGATCGCGCCAAAGCTGATCCCGCTGCCGCCGTGGCTCGCAACCCCGGCGGGTTTGTTCAAGGCAAGCAGCCTTGCATCTTCGAAGACGATCGCCGCGTCCAGCGCGGCCATGAACCCGCCCGACGGCGCCGGCCGTTCGCCTTCCTCAGCCACCCGCACCGGCGGGATGCGCACTTCATCGCCACCGACGAGCTTGCGCTCGGCCTTCGCGCGACCGCCGTTCACCCGCACCTGGCCCGACCTCACCAGCTTGTAGACGAGCGAGCGCGGCGTTCCCTTGAGTTGTCCCAAAAGGAAATTGTCGAGCCGCTGGCCGTCCCGGTCGTCCGGGACGCGCACGGTCCGGGCGCCTTTGCCATCGCCCGGTGGAGCTGAAGAAGTCATCCGTTCGTTTCTGCTACACTCGCGAAGCGAGATAAGGTTTTGATTTCGCAGGAAGTTGTAGGCCGAAAGCCATTCCTGCGATTCCGTACCGCGCCTGACCACTGCCCGCGGGGCAGCCATGTTAGCAGCGACGGCCCGGCGGAACCGGCTCTGGCCCGGCGGGTCATACCACCGAGTTGAACACGTCCCGTGCGGCGCCTGACTCCGGTCGACGCGCCGCCGGCCTGTAAACACGATTCACCGAGAACAAGCGCTCCCGCGGCATGCCGTGGTGTAGAAGCGCTGGTAGTGGAGGCTCCCTGCAGTTGCGCGAAGCGGCGACACGCCCCGCGCCATCGCATCGGATCCTTTAGTTCCCAGAAGCGAAACGCCATGGCGTTCCGCGCGATAGAGCGCGCGAGGAACGCAACAATGAAGCGCATGCTGATCAATGCGACGCAGGCAGAAGAACTGCGCGTCGCGATCGTCGACGGCCAGAACCTGTACGACATCGACATCGAACAACCGTCGAAAGAACAGAAGAAGTCCAACATCTACAAGGGCCGCATCACGCGCCTCGAACCGTCCCTCGAGGCGGCATTCGTGGAATACGGCGGCGAGCGCCACGGCTTCCTTCCGCTCAAGGAAATTTCCCGCGACTACTTCCAGCCCGGCGTCGATCCGAACAAGGCCGGCCTGAAAGAACTGCTGCGCGAAGGCCAGGAAGTCGTTGTCCAGGTCGACAAGGAAGAGCGCGGCAACAAAGGCGCGGCGCTGACGACGTTCATTTCGCTCGCCGGCCGCTACATGGTGCTGATGCCGAACTCGCCGACGGCGGGTGGCGTGTCGCGCCGCATCGAAGGCGACGACCGCGCCGAGCTGAAGAAGGCGATGGACAGCCTGAACATCCCGCCCGACATGGGCGTGATCATCCGCACCGCCGGCGTTGGCCGCGACGCGGAAGAACTGCAGTGGGACCTGGACTATCTGGTCAGCGTCTGGCGCGCGGTGACCGACGCCGTGCTCGACAAGGATCGCAAGGTGCCGTTCCTCGTCTATCAGGAGTCGCGCCTGATCATCCGCGCCCTGCGCGATTACATGCGCGCCGATGTCGGCGAGATCCTGGTCGACACGCCCGAGATGTATGCCGAGGCGCGCGAGTTCGTCGAGCAGGTGATGCCCCACAACCTGCGCAAGCTCAAGCACTACACGGATGATGTGCCGCTGTTCAACCGCTTCCAGATCGAGTCCCAGATCGAGGGCGCGTACGAGCGCACGGTTCGCCTGCCTTCGGGCGGCGCACTGGTCATCGACCAGACCGAAGCGCTCACCGCCGTCGACGTGAACTCGGCGCGCGCCACCAAGGGCGGCGACATCGAGGAGACCGCGTTCAACACGAACCTCGAAGCTGCCGAGGAAGTCGCGCGCCAGATGCGCCTGCGTGATCTCGGGGGCCTCGTGGTCATCGATTTCATCGACATGTCCTCGACCAAGCACCAGCGCGAGGTCGAGAACCGTCTGCAGAATGCGCTCAAGTTCGACCGCGCGCGTGTGCAGCTCGGACGCATTTCGCGCTTCGGACTGCTCGAGATGAGCCGCCAGCGCCTGCGCCCGAGCCTGGGTGAATCCAGCCAGCTGGTGTGCCCGCGTTGCGAAGGCCACGGCCGCATGCGCTCGGTGGAGTCCCTGTCGCTGTCCATCCTTCGCCTCGCCGAAGAGCATGCGATGAAGGACAACACCGGACAGGTGCTGGTGCAGGCGCCGGTCGAGATCGCGAACTACCTTCTCAACGAGAAGCGACGCGCGCTGAGCGAAATCGAAGCGCGGCACGACTCGCCGATCGTGATCGTGGGCGACGAGCAGATGCATACCCCGCATTTCGAAGTCACGCGTATCCGCGAGAACGAGCTCGGCGAAGAAACCAGCAAGCCCAGCTATCAGCGCGGCACGCCGCGCAAGCTGCCGGTCTTTGCGCTGACGAAGTCGAACCTCAACGTGCCGCCTGCTCCGGCAGTCACCAACGTCAAGCCGACCCAACCCGCCCCGGTGCGCGAGCCGCGCGAACCGGCCGCCGTGCCTGCACCTGTGGCAGTAGTCGCTCCTACGCAAACGCCGACCCATTCGGTCGGCCTGGTCGAACGCATCCTGCGATTCTTCCGCGGCAGCCAGCCGGAAGCGGCGACGCCAGCCGCCGCCCGGACAGACTAGCGTGGACGGCAGGACCGCGACCGCGGCGCGCGACGTGACGGACGGGGTG
>CADCUA010000438.1 GCA_902805755.1 uncultured Lysobacter sp. | reverse complement strand
GCGAGTTCGCCCTGACCCGGACCTTCAAGGGTCACGGCGGCGACAAGAAGAGCCGATAAGGAGATGACCATGGAAGCGAAAGCCATCCTGCGCACCGCGCGCATCTCCCCGCAGAAGGCCCGTCTGGTTGCCGATCAGGTTCGCGGTCTGTCCGCCGAGCGTGCGGTCAACCTGCTGAAGTTCTCGGACAAGAAGGCTGCCCAGATGATCCGCAAGGTCGTCGAATCCGCCATCGCGAACGCCGAAAACAACCAGGGCGCCGACGTCGACGAACTGCGCGTGAAAACGATCATGGTGGACGAAGGTCCGTCCCTGAAGCGTTTCATGGCGCGGGCGAAAGGCCGCGGCACCCGCATCCTCAAGCGCACCAGCCACATCACTGTGGTGGTGGGCGCTGGCAAGTAAGGCGGAGTCTGACAATGGGTCATAAAGTTCATCCGACCGGCATCCGCCTTGGCATTTCCAAGGACTGGAACTCCAAGTGGTTCGCCGGCAAGAAGCAGTACGGCGAATACCTGGCCGCCGACCTCAAGGTCCGCGACATGCTGCGCAAGAAGCTCGCGCAGGCCGGCATCTCACGCATCTTCATCGAGCGCCCAGCGAACAATGCACGCGTGACGATCCACACGGCCCGCCCGGGCGTGGTGATCGGCAAGCGCGGCGAAGATATCGAGAAGCTGCGGCGCGAAGTCAGCCAGGTGATGGGCGTCCCGGCGCACATCAACGTGACCGAGGTCCGCAAGCCGGAGCTCGACGCGCAACTGGTCGCCGAATCCATCGCCCAGCAGCTCGAGCGCCGCATCATGTTCCGCCGGGCGATGAAGCGCGCTGTCGGCAACGCGATGCGCCTCGGTGCGCTGGGTATCAAGGTCAACGTGGGTGGCCGCCTCAACGGTGCGGAAATCGCCCGTTCGGAGTGGTACCGCGAAGGCCGCGTGCCTCTGCACACGCTGCGCGCCGACATCGACTACGGCTTTGCCGAAGCGAAGACGACGTACGGCATCATCGGCATCAAGGTATGGGTCTACAAGGGTGAAATCTTCGATTTCTCCCAGGTCGGCCAGGAAAAGCCTGATGACTCCCCGCGCCCGGAACGAGGCGATCGTGGTGACCGCGGCGACCGTCGCGACCGCAACGACCGTCCGGGCCGCCCGGCACGCGAAGCGAGGTAATCCGTCATGTTGCAACCCAAGCGAACCAAGTACCGCAAGGTGCACAAGGGCCGCAATGAGGGCCTGAGCTGGAACGGCAACGCCGTCAGCTTCGGCGAATACGGCCTGAAGGCGACCAGCCACGGCCAGCTCACTGCGCGCCAGATCGAAGCGGCCCGTCGTTCCATCAGCCGCTACGTCAAGCGCGGCGGCAAGATGTGGATCCGCGTGTTCCCCGACAAGCCGATCACCAAGAAGCCGATCGAAGTCCGCATGGGCTCCGGTAAGGGCAACGTCGAGTACTGGGTCGCACAGATCCAGCCGGGTCGGATGATTTACGAGATTGAAGGCGTGGGCGAGGACGTGGCGCGTGAAGCGTTCCGCCTGGCAGCCGCCAAGCTCTCGGTGACCACCACGTTCGTTACCCGTACGGTGCGCTAATGGAACTCAAGCAATTGCGTGAAAAGTCGGCTGACGAGCTTCAGGCTCACCTTGTCGATCTGCACAAGGAGAGCTTCGCTCTCCGCATGCAGAAGGCAACGGGTCAGCTGGCCAAGACCCACGAAACCCGCCGTGTCCGCCGCGAGATCGCGCGCGTCAACACGCTGCTGGGTCAGCAGAAGTAAGGACCCGCCATGACCGACAACAATACAGAGAAGGCGCTGCGCACGGTTGAAGGCCGGGTTGTCAGCAACAAGATGGACAAGACCGTCACCGTGCTCGTGGAGCGCCAGGTCAAGCACGCGCTGTACGGCAAGTACATCCGTCGCTCGAGCAAGCTGCACGCCCACGACGCCGACAACGCCTGCAAAGAAGGCGATGTCGTGCGCGTGAAGGAAATCGCGCCGATGTCGAAGACCAAGAACTGGAGCGTGGTTGAGATCGTCAGCCGCGCGACTGTCTAAGAGGAGCTGAATCATGATCCAGATGCAAAGCTACCTCGACGTCGCTGACAACTCCGGCGCCAAAGAACTGATGTGCATCAAGGTGCTGGGTGGCTCGAAGCGCCGCTACGCCGGCATCGGCGACATCATCAAGGTGACCGTCAAGGACGCGATCCCGCGCGGCAAAGTCAAGAAGGGCGACGTGTATGACGCCGTCGTCGTGCGCACCCGCAAGGGTGTTCGCCGTCCGGACGGTTCGTTGATCCGTTTCGACGGTAACGCGGCCGTTCTGCTCAACAACAAGCAGGAACCGATCGGCACGCGCATCTTCGGGCCAGTAACCCGCGAGCTGCGTTCCGAGAAGTTCATGAAGATCGTGTCGCTCGCTCC
>CADCUA010000437.1 GCA_902805755.1 uncultured Lysobacter sp. | reverse complement strand
TGTCGCGAGGCACGCAAGCGCGGCATTGTCACCGTCATTGACGGTTCGCAGGCCGCGCCGCACCGCGCGCTGGACGTCGCTTCTATCGGCTGCGACTTCTACGCGATCACCGGCCACAAGATGGCGGGCCCGACCGGCACCGGCGCGCTGTGGGCGCGACGCGAGCATCTCGATGCGATGCCGCCGTTCCTGGGCGGCGGCGAGATGATCAAGGAAGTGCGCTTCGAAGGCAGCACCTACAACACCGGCCCGCACAAGTTCGAAGCCGGCACGCCGAATATCGCGGGGTTCGTCGGGCTTGGCGCCGCTGTTGATTACCTGACCGGCCTCGGCATGCAGCACATCGAGGCGCGCGAACAGGACCTGCTGGCGCACGCAACGCAGGCGCTGTCAGCGGTAGACGGCGTACGAATCTTCGGCGCGGCGCGCGAGAAGGCGGCCGTCATCAGCTTTCTCGTCGAAGGCGCGCATGCGCATGACCTCGCCACCCTGCTCGACCTCGAAGGGATCGCGATCCGCTCCGGGCACCACTGCGCGCATCCGCTCATGCACAAGCTCGGCGTGCCGGCCACGTGCCGCGCCTCGTTCGCGTTCTACAACACGCACGAGGAGATCGACGCGTTCGTGACGGCGCTGCGCAAGGTGCGTACATTGCTGGCCTGATCCAACCGGCATTGGTGACGATGGAAGAGACGCAAGCGACCGGCCTGCTTCGCGAGATCCGCGACGCGCAGGCACGTCAGATCGAACTGCAGACGCAGGCACTGGAACTGCAGCGCCAGCACCTCGAGGCCTATCGCACGCAGCTCGATCGCGTGGAACGGATCAACGACCGCGCGGAAGCGTTGCAGGATCGTGCGGGCCGTACGATGCGTATCGCCGCGTGGCTCGGCGTGCCGCTCCTGCTGGTGATTGCCCTCCTCCTCTGGCCTTACCTGCGCCAGCAGTTCTGGGGCCTGTGATGAATTCCCTGCGTTTCCGTGCGGCGACCGTCGCCGACATTCCCGCGGTCGTCCATTTGGTGGAATCCGCCTACCGCGGCGACGTGAGCCGGCAGGGCTGGACCACCGAAGCCGACCTTCTGGACGGACGACGCACGGGCGCGGACGACGTCGGCGCGTGCATCGCGCAACATCGCAGTGTCATCCTGCTCGCCGAACGTGATGCCGAACCTGTCGCGTGTGCACACGTGGCCGATGACGACGGCGCGGGCTACTTCGGCATGTTCTCGGTGCACCCGGGCCTGCAGGGCGGCGGCATCGGCAAGCAACTTCTTGAACACGCCGAGCGCTTCGTACGTGAGCACTGGAGTCTTCCGGTCATGCGCATGACGGTGATCGACGTACGCGAAGAACTCGTCGCGTTCTACGAGCGTCGCGGCTACCGCCGCACCGGCGTCATCAAGCCGTTTCCGTACGGCGACGAGCGTTTCGGCCTGCCCAAGCGCGACGATCTGCGCTTCGAAGTGCTGGAGAAATTGCTATGAGGCGGCAACCCGTTGCTACGGACCGACCGCGTATGTTCTCCGCGGGGGCACTGCAATGAGCGAATGGACCCGCGTCTGCGCGACATCCGAACTCCTTCCGGGCGAAAGCACCGTCACCTGGGACGGCGATACGCCGATCCTCGTGTGCAATTACGACGGCGATTACTACGCACTCGAAGACAAGTGCTCGCACGCCGACTACGAGCTCTCCGCGGGCAGCTTTGATGGGCAGGCTGCAACAGTCGAATGTGTGCTGCACGGCGCAAAGTTCGACGTGCGTGATGGACGCGCGCTGTGCGCGCCCGCGTACGCCCCGGTCCCGCGCTTCCCGGTGAAGGTCGAGGACGGCGCGGTGTGGACGCGCGACGACCGCTGACGCAGCGCTCAACCGCAACCAATCATTGCAAATGCGAATCCTTCTCAATAACATGCGCGGGCTTGCGGTTCGCCCGCTGACTCGTACTGAAGGGATTCCATGCTGCGCTTTCCTGCTCTCACGCCGCTCGCCGGCGCCCTTGCCCTTGTTCTGAGCCTGCCCGCCTACGCCGAGCCCGCTCTCAGCGCAGCCGACCTCGACACGGTCCGCGTATATGGTCAGAGCGACGGTTACAACGCCGGCGCATCCCGCACCGCCACGCGGACCGACACCCCGCTGCTTGACGTGCCGCAGTCGATCACGATCGTCACGGACGAGTTGATCCGCGACCAGGCCATGACCAGCATGGCGGATGTCGTGCGCTACGTTCCCGGCGTCGGCATGGCGCAGGGCGAAGGCCACCGTGACGCACCGATCTTCCGCGGCAACGTGTCCACCAGCGATTTCTACATCGACGGCGTGCGTGACGACGTCCAGTACGTGCGTGATCTGTACAACGTCGAAAGCGTCGAGGTGCTCAAGGGCCCGAACTCGATGATCTTCGGCCGCGGCGGCTCAGGCGG
>CADCUA010000436.1 GCA_902805755.1 uncultured Lysobacter sp. | reverse complement strand
ACGCGCGCCGTGAGCCGCGGCGGCCGCACCCATGACCTGCGGCCTACGCCGCAGCGGCGTGGCCGGGCTAGGATGCCCGGCGGCCCGGACCGGGTTCCGGGCGCCTATCCATTGGAGTCCCGCATGTCCGCAGTATCGAATTCCCGCGCCCCGCGCGCCGGTGTTTCCCGTCGCGTGCTCGCCGTGTCGCTCGCCGCCGTGCTCGCCGGCGCCGCTGCACTGCCCGCCGTCGCACTCGCACAGGCCGCGAAAGCGCCGGCGGTCGCGAAGGTCGATATCGCGTTCGAGGAGTTCACGCTGCCGAACGGCCTGCGCGTGATCGTGCACACCGACCGCAAGGCGCCGATCGTCGCGGTCAACCTCTGGTACCACGTGGGCAGCAAGGACGAGCCGGCCGGGCGCAGCGGTTTCGCGCACCTGTTCGAGCACCTGATGTTCAACGGCTCGGAAAACCACCCGGGTGAATACTTCGAACCGTTCGAGATGGTCGGCGCGACCGACATGAACGGCACGACGAACACCGACCGCACGAACTACTTCCAGAACGTGCCGACCACCGCGCTCGACATGGCGCTGTGGATGGAGTCCGACCGCATGGGCCACCTGCTCGGCGCGATCGACCAGAAGACGCTGGACGAGCAGCGCGGCGTGGTGCAGAACGAAAAGCGCCAGGGCGAGAACCAGCCTTACGGGCAGGTCTGGGAAAAGCTCAATCGCGCGCTGTACCCGAAGACGCACCCCTACCATCGCGGCGTGATCGGCTCGATGGCCGATCTCAACGCGGCCTCGCTCGATGACGTCAAGAACTGGTTCCGCACCTGGTACGGCCCGAACAACGCGGTGCTCGTGCTCGCCGGCGACATCGACGTCGCGACCGCGAAGGAAAAGGCCGCGAAATACTTCGGCCATATCCCGGCCAGCCCGACCATGGCGCAGCCGAAGGTCGACGTCGCTACGCGCGCGAAGTCCACTCGCGAGACGCTGACCGACAAGGTGCCGCAGTCGCGCATTTACCGCGCGTGGAACGTCGCGCAGGTCGGCAGCGACGACATCGACCGCCTGCAACTGCTGGCGCAGGTGCTCGGCGGCAGCCGCAGCTCGCGCCTGGACGCGCGCCTGCTGCACGGCGACAAGCTCGTCGACAACGTCAGCGCGGGCGCGTTCGCCTCGCAGCTGGGCTCGAATTTCATGATCACCGCCGACGTGAAGCAGGGCGTGGACCCGGCGAAGGTCGAGGCGATCATCGACGAGGAATTGAAAAAGCTGCTCGCTGAAGGCCCCACGCAGGCCGAGCTGGACCAGGCCAAGACCGTGGTGCGCGCGGGCTTCATCCGCGGCATCGAGCGCATCGGCGGCTTCGGCGGCAAGGCCGACGTGCTGGCCGAGTGCGCGATCTACATCGGCGACGCCGGCTGCTTCCGCCAGTCGCTGCGCACGATCGAGACCAGCAGCGCGACCGACCTCACCGCGGTCGGCCGCAAATGGCTGGGCGTGGGCGACCACACCATGGTCGTCGTGGCCGGCGAGCGTGCGCCGATCGTGGACGATGCCGCAGCCACGCCGGCGCCGCTGACGCTGCCGCCGGTCGACAGGAAGTTCAGGACGACTGCCAGCACGGTGGACCGCAAGGCCGGCGTGCCGGTGCCGAACGAGTATCCGCAGCTGAAGTTCCCGCAGCTGCATCGCGCGACGCTGGATAACGGCGTCAAGGTGATCCTCGCCGAGCGCCATGACATTCCGGTCGTGCAGTTCAACCTGCTCGTCGATGGCGGCTACAAGGCCGACGCGGGGGGCAAGCTGGGCACGTCCAGCTTCGCGGCGAACATGCTGGACGAGGGCGCGGGCGAGCTTGATGCGCTCGCGTTCGGCAACCGCGCCGAAGCGCTCGGTGCGAACCTCGGCGCCGGCGTCTCGCTCGATGGCGGCACCGCGTACCTGTCCGCGCTGAAGGAGCAGCTTGACCCGTCGCTGGCGCTGTTCGCGACGATGCTGCGCCAGCCGCGCTTCGAGCCGGCCGAGATCGATCGCGTCAAAGCCAGCTGGATCGCCGGCATCAAGCAGGAAAAAGCACGCCCGAACACCGCCGCGCTGCGCGTGCTGCCGCCGCTGCTGTACGGCGAAGGCCATGCGTACGCGATCCCGTTCACCGGCTCCGGCACGGAAGAATCGATCGCCTCGCTCACGCGCGAGGACCTGCTCGGTTACCACCGCGCGTGGACGCGTCCGGACAACGCGACGATGGTCGTGGTCGGCGACACCACGCTCGCCGAGATCGTGCCGCTGCTCAACCGGCACCTGGGCGACTGGAAGGGCGAGGGCGCGACAAAGCCGTCGGTCGACGTCGCAACCGTCGCGCTGCCGAAGCAGCCGCGCGTGTTTCTGATCGACCAGCCGGGCGCGGTGCAGGCGAACATCTTCGCCGGGCATCTGA
>CADCUA010000435.1 GCA_902805755.1 uncultured Lysobacter sp. | reverse complement strand
CCCGCCGCCTGCGACCGCGACGGCCTTCAACTGCTGATGGGCCGGGCCATCGACGTCGAACCCGATGACATTGGTGACGACCTTGACCCCCGAGGCCTGCAGGCGCCGCGCGGCTTCGACAGGATCGGCATCGCAGGTCTCGATGCCGTCGGACACCAGGTAGATCACGTTGCGCGCGCCTTTGGGAGCCGTCGCGAAATCCGCAGCAGCCGCGTCCAGTGAGGCGGCGATGGGCGTCCACCCGACCGGCTCGAAACTTCGAACCGCAGTCTCGAAACCTGCGGCGTCCGGCGGCGAAAACGGATAACGCAGCTCCGTGCCGCGGCACGATGCCGGCTTGCCCGCGGCCTCATTGCTGCCGGTGTGGCCGTACACGCGCAAGGCGACCCGCGCGGTCGAGGGCAGTTTGCGTGCGAAGTCCAGCAGCGCGTCCTGGGCGATGGTCAGCTTGCGGTCGCCGCCGATCCGGGCGGCCATGGAACCGGACGAGTCCAGCATGAGCAGGACATTGGTCGGGCCGCCGCGCGCGCCTGCGGTCGACGCCTGCGACTCGCATCCCGCATGGATTGCGGTCTCTCCGGCGCCGCACGCTGCGTAGTCTTCGCCGAACTGCGCGACCAGCGTGTCGTAGTACTGCTTGCCACTGTCGGCCGCGCCTGCCGCCGGCGGCGACGCTGGAGAAGCGGGTGCGTTCGATGCAGCGGGCTCCCGATCGCCCGAGCAGCCCATCAACGCAGCAGCGAGGAGGGCGGGATAAAGCAGGGACAGACCATCAGCACGCGTTCGCATGAGGCGTTACACCCGACAGAGCGATGGCCGCACGCTACCAGCGTGCTTGTTCGGAAAGCGTTCGTCGAACGTACGCGAGACATTGCCGGCAGGCGTGTTTCGGAGTGGAATCACTTCGTCATCGCACAGCGTGGGCGTGGCATTTCTGGACGCAGGTGGCGCCCGCCCCATCGACAATCAGCGCCTCTACTGACACCACGCTGTCAGTAGGCAGACCCGAGACTGGCTCCACGACGCCATCCGGTGTCGCACCTCCAGGAAGGCCTTTTCATGTCGCGACACATCACGTTCTATTACGCCCCGCATTCGCGTGCCTCGTCCACGCTCGCGCTGTTGGAAGCACTCGGCGCCGAATACGACATCCAACCGCTAGACCTCAAGGCCGGCTCGCAGCGCCGTCCGGACTACCTCGCCATCAACCCGCTGGGCAAGGTGCCGGCGATCCGCCACGGCGATGTGGTGGTGACCGAGCAGGTCGCGATCCTGATCTACCTCGCCGACCTCTACGCGGACGCGGGCCTCGCGCCCGCGCTCGATGATCCGCTGCGCGGGCCGTATCTGCGCTGGTCGGTGTTCTATGCCGCGAGCTTCGAGCCCGCCGTCGTGGACCGCTCAATGCAGCGCGACGGCGGCGAGGCGATGGGCTCGCCTTACGGCGACTACGACACGGTGATGGCCGCGCTCGCCGACCAGCTGTCCAAGGGTCCGTACCTGCTCGGCGAGCGCTTCACCGCCGCCGACGTGCTGTGGGGCACCGCGCTGCAATGGACACTCGCGTTCGAACTGGTGCCGAACCTGCCGGTGTTCCGTGACTACGTCCAGCGCGTCACCTCGCGTCCGGAACTGCAGCGCGCGAGCGCACTGGATGCGAAGTACGCCGCTGCGCAAGCACCGGTGGATGCGGAAACGGGTGCCATCGCCTGATCCAACGCAGGTGGTCGCGGCGCATCGCTACAATCGGGTGATGCGCCGCGCCGACCGCCTGTTCCTGCTCGTCAATGCCCTGCGTGGCCGCCGGCGCGCCGTGCTCGCGCGCGATCTGGCCGAAACGCTCGGGGTCTCGCTGCGCACCGTCTACCGCGACGTTGCCGACCTGCAACGCTCGGGCGTGCCGATCGAAGGTGAGGCGGGGGTCGGCTACGTGCTGCGACACGGCGCGGAAATTCCCCCGCTGATGTTCGATGCGGACGAGATCGAGGCGGTGGTGGTCGGCATCCGCTTCGCGCGTGCATTCGCCGGCAATCGCCTCAGCGCGAGCGCGGCGCGTGCGCTGCTGAAGATCGAAGCGGCGGTGCCGGAGTCGATCCGCGCATGCGCGGAGCGCACGGCGATCATGGCGCCGCTATGGCGCGGAGAACAATCGCAGGCGTTCGGTGAACTGCTGGATCGGATCAACGAAGCGATCTCTGCGCGACGCGTGCTGCGGCTCGACTATCGCCGCGAGGACGGTGCTGCCTCGACGCGGGATGTCGAGCCGCTGTGCATCGTGTTCTGGGGTGGTTCGTGGACGCTGGGTGCGTGGTGCCGCCTGCGCGGCGCGTTCCGGCAGTTCAGCCTCTTTCGGATCGATGCGGTGGATGCGACGGGCGAAATCGCCGAGTACCGGCCCGAGCGCAGCCGCGATGCATTGCTTCGCGAGGTGCAA